>NZ_JBCNYA010000015.1:0-94250 GCF_049727805.1 Frateuria sp. YIM B11624 | reverse complement strand
GGCAGCGTGAAACGTAGGGTGGGCTTCAGCCCACCGCTCTCGGGTGCCGTCGAAGCGGTGGGCTGAAGCCCACCCTACGGTTCGCTCAGGCAATCTGCCCCAGCGACCGGTAAAGCATGTAGATCGCCACCAGCACGATCACGCCGGCGAACACCAGGTTGAGCGCGCCGCGCGTCCCCGCCAGGCGGTGCGCACCCATCGCCCCCAGCCAGCCGCCGACCACGCCGCCGCCGATGAACTCGGCGGCGATGCGCCAGTCGACCAGGCCGGATGCCGCATAGTTGCCGGCGGTGGTCAGCGCAAAGGTGCCGACGGAGAACAGCGAGGTGCCGATCGCGTTGATGATTTCCATGCCGCTGGCGAACATCAGCCCGGGCACGATCAGGAATCCGCCGCCGATGCCGAAGAAGCCGGCCAGGCCACCGGCGCCGACGCCCACCGCACCCAACCGCGGCAGCGTGTTCGGCAAGGGATAGCGATCCGGCCCGCCACCGCGGCGTCCACGCAGCATCAGGAAGGCGACCACCAGCATCAGCATCGCGAACAGCGCCAGCAGGTGGTGGCCATCGATCGCCTTGCCCACGCTCGAGCCCAGCCAGGCGCCGAGCACGCCGGCCGCGGCAAACACGAACGCCGCGCGCCAGCGAACGTGGCCTGCGCGCGCGTGCGGCCACAGGTTGGCGAAGGCATTGGCCGAGACCGCAAGCGCACTGGTACCGATCGCCACGTGCGGATCGCGCACGCCGACAACGTAGAGCAGCAGCGGCGTGGCCAGGATCGAGCCGCCGCCGCCGATCAGCGCGAGCGAGAATCCCACGGCCGAGCCGCAGAGCACCGCCAGCAGTTCGCCGGCCTCGGGCGACAGGCTCATCGTGCCGCGTGCCGGAGCAGCGATAGGCGCGGCGCTTCCTCAACCATGGCGCATCGCCCGCAACCGCGGCGCGAGTGCGGCGAGGTCGTAACCGGCCTCGCCGGACATCTTCACCAGCACCTCCGCATCGATATTGCGCGCGGCCTGCAGCGCCCACAACGACGTCGAGCGCGTGCCGGTGCGGCAGAACGCGAGCACGGGAGCAGGCAGTTCGTCGAGCGCTTGCGCCATGGCGTCGATGACCTCGGGCTCATAATGCCCCGGCACCACCGGAATGTGGCGGTAGGCCAGGCCATGCGCGGCGGCGGCCTGCGCCATCTCGGCGCCGTCCGGCTGCTCCTCGGCCTCGCCATCCGGGCGGTTGTTGATGACGCTGCGGAAACCGGCGGCCGCGAGGTCGGCCAGTTCCCCGGGCAGGATCTGCGGCGAAACACTGACCCGGTCGGTGAGCTTGCGGATGTGCATGGCGGACTCCGAATGGCTTGCGACGCGCGATGGTAATACCACGGCGCCTGCCCACCGGAAGCATGCACGGTGAAGATGCACGCCCTGCCCTGCGGCGGCAGGCAAGTCCCGGATGGACGGTTCGCACACCCAAAAAAATAACGGCGGGCTTGCGGCCCGCCGTTGTCCCTCCCTGGGTAGAACTCCCTTCCGATAACCACTCCTTGACACCCGGCTAATGATCCACGCGCCGTGTGAAGGTTTGTTCAAAAACTGTCCAAGGCAGCGTTCGCCTCAGAACGCGACCTCGCCGAATACGCCGATCTCGTTCGTCTTGACGTTTTGTACATGCGGCGGCACCGGATCGGTGACCGAATGGTCGGCCTTCTCGTGCTTCCACACGGCCGCCAGCTTGAAGCCCTTGGTCACCTGGTACTGCAGGCCGAGGTTGTAGTAGACGTCCTTGGCCTCGCCATCCAGGTCCTTGCTGAGCTTGGCGTTGTCGTAGCGGCCGAACACGGCCACGTCGTCGGTGAGCGCGAACGAGGCCCAGAAGGAATAGCCGTCGGCCTTGTCCTCGACCGGGCTCAGCACCAGGTTGCCCCAGTTCCTGGCGGTGAAGTACTCGGCGCCCACGCGCACCTTCTTGTCCGCGTAGGCGACCATCACGTCGCCGCGCTGGGCGGTCTGCGGCGCATCGATGCTCTCGGTTTCCTTGCCGAGGTGGCCGCTGTAGCCGCCCACCGCCACCACCATGCCCTCGAACGGCACGAAGCCGACGCGGCCCTCGACGTCCACGCCCTTGCTGCGGCTGGGGTTCTTGTAGCCGCCGCCGTTGACCACCGACACGGCGTAGTTGGCGACCTTGTTGGCGCCCAGATCGCCGCCCAGGTGCAGGCCCCAGTCGGCCGAGTTGGCGTACTTCAGGCGGTCGGTCAGGGTGTTCTCGACGTAGCGGAAGCCGTAGTAGTTCTCGACGAACGGGATCCACGGCATGTCCGCCGAACCGATGCGCAGCACCGCCGCCTGGTCGAACTTGCCCTGCACGTAGGCCTTCTTGACGAACAGGTTGGTCTCGCCGTCGGAGCTGACGTAGTTGAAGTCGGTGGTCAGGTTCGCCGACCAGATGTCGTTGAACTTGTGATCCACGCCCAGGTAGAAGCGCTTGACGTCCAGGCCCGTGCCGGAGGCGTCGGTCTTGCCGGTGTCGCTGTTCTTCTGGTCGATGTTCGAGAAGTCGAAGAACATCTTGCCGGAGAACTTGGTATCGGCCAGCGCCTGGTCGAGCGACGAGGCCGAACTGGCCTGCGTCTTCTGCAGCGCCTCGATGTTCCGGCCGGTGCTCACGTTGATGTCGGACTGCGCATCGGTGCGCTGCTCCAGTTCGTCCATCTTGGCCTGCAGTGCGGCCAGCTGGGCCTTGAGCTGCTCGACCTCGGCACTGCGCGCAGCCGACTGCGCATCCTGCGGGGCCGGTGCCGCGTGCACGCCGGCGCCTGCCAGGCCCAAACCGGCGGCGATCGCCACCACGAGCATCTTCGAACGCATGTGTCTCTCCACTGTTGGTAGGAACCCCTCGACCGCCCCCTTCGATCCGGATGGCCTGGCAGGGACGGCGGGCAGGATGCGTCGTTCCCTTTACGGTTCCGTGCCGTTTGCATGACAGGAAAAAGACAGTGCACGCGTTCGCGCAGACGCCGGTTTCGCGGGCGGCGCGCGCCGCGCTGATATGCTTGTCCGATGGAATACGTGAGCAACAGCATGGCCGCCCGCATGTGCGAGCGGTTCCGCGGCTTCATGCCGGTGATCGTCGACGTGGAGACCGGCGGCTTCGATGCCGAGCGCGATGCGCTGCTGGAAATCGCCGTGGTGACGCTCGCGATGGACGGCGAGGGGTACCTGCACCCACGGCCGCCCGCGTTCACCCACGTCGAGCCCTTTCCGGGCGCGCGCATCGATCCGCGCTCGCTGGAGATCACCGGCATCGACCCGGACAACCCGTTGCGCGGCGCGCTGTCCGAGCGGCAGGCGCTCGAGCACGTGTTCGCGCCGGTGCGCCAGGCCATGCGCGAGAGCGAGTGCCAGCGCGCCGTGCTGGTCGGCCACAACGCCGCCTTCGACCTGGCCTTCCTCAACGCCGCCGTGCGCCGCTGCGGGCACAAGCGCAACCCGTTCCACCCCTTCAGCTGCTTCGACACCGCCACGCTGAGCGGCCTGGCCTACGGGCAGACCGTGCTGAGCAAGGCGGTGCAGGCGGCCGGGCATGCCTTCGACGGGCGCGAGGCGCACTCGGCCATCTACGATGCCGAGCGCACGGCCGAGTTGTTCTGCGCCATCGTCAACCGCTGGCGCCGCCTGGAAACGCTCGAGCGCGACCACGTCGGATTGACGCTGGGCTGAGCCCGCGGATGACCGCCACATGCGGCGTGTCATCACGCTGCAACATTCATCTCATTTCATTGCAACACGCCTGACCTCAAATGCGGCCACGGGAATCCACCCGCGACGCACACCTTGAGAGGACTGACCGTGTTGAAAGCAACCACTACCGTCTCCCGCCTCGGTACGGCCGCCGTGCTGGCCGCTGCCACGCTGCTGGGCGCCAACGCCGCCCAGGCCACCGACATCACCGGCGCCGGTTCGAGCTTCGTCTACCCGGTGCTTTCCAAGTGGTCCGCCGCCTATGCGGAGAAGACCGGCAACCAGCTCAACTACCAGTCGGTGGGCTCGGGCGCCGGCATCGCGCAGATCAAGGAAGGCACCATCGACTTCGGCGCCTCCGACGCCCCGATGAAAGCCGAAGACCTGGCCAAGTTCGGCCTGGGCCAGTTCCCGGTGGTGGTCGGCGGCATCGTGCCGGTGGTCAACATCGCCGGCGTGCAGGCCGGCCAGATCAAGCTCGACGGCGCCACGCTCGCCGACATCTTCCTGGGCAAGATCAAGAACTGGAACGACCCGAAGATCGCCGCGCTGAACAGCGGCATGACCCTGCCCGCCGGCAAGATCACCGTGGTGCACCGCTCCGACGGTTCGGGCACCTCGTTCAACTTCACCAACTACCTGTCCAAGGTCAGCACCCAGTGGGCCAGCCAGGTCAAGTTCGGCACCTCGGTCGACTGGCCGACCGGCGTCGGCGGCAAGGGCAACGAGGGCGTGTCGCAGTACGTCAAGCAGATCAAGGGCGCGATCGGCTACGTCGAGTACGCCTACGCGGTGAAGAACAAGATCAGCTGGGTGAACCTGAAGAACGCCGCCGGCAACGTGGTCGCGCCGAACGCCGACAGCTTCGCCGCCGCCGCGGGCACGGCCGACTGGGCCAGCGCCAAGGACTTCAACCTGATCATGACCAATGCCCCGGGCGCCAAGGCCTGGCCGATCACCGCGACAACCTGGGTGATCAT
The DNA here is from genome assembly GCF_049727805.1 of Frateuria sp. YIM B11624. NCBI lineage: Bacteria > Pseudomonadati > Pseudomonadota > Gammaproteobacteria > Lysobacterales > Rhodanobacteraceae > Frateuria > Frateuria sp. YIM B11624. The sequence continues at coordinate 89,534 of NZ_JBCNYA010000015.1, read as the reverse complement.
GTACAAGCAGCCGAAGAACGCCGAGCACAGCAAGGTCGCCTTCGACTTCTTCAAGTGGGCGCTGGAAAACGGCCAGCAGCAGGCCGCCCAGCTCGACTACGTCGCCCTGCCGCAGAGCCTGGTGCAGAAGATCGAGGCGTACTGGGCTTCGCAGTACAAGCACTGAGCCGCGGGCCTCTCCGCGTGCGGCAGAGGCCTCCCTCCTTCGCCGTCATTCCCGCGCGAGCGGGAATGACGGCTGATTTCTGACGAACCCATTGATGTCCGCCATCCCAGCCGCCACCGCCGATTCCGAACAGCGCTCCGCCCGCGACGCCCGCCACGACCGGCTGTTCGCCGGCGCGCTGAAAACCTGCGCGCTCATCGTGCTGGCGGCGCTGCTCGGCGCCGCCTTCGCCACGCTGTGGGGTGGACGGGACGCATTCCATACCTTCGGCTGGCACTTCCTGACCAGCTCCGCCTGGGATCCCGGCAACCAGGACTATGGCGCGCTGGTGCCGGTCTACGGCACCCTCGCCACCTCCTTCATCGCGCTGCTGATTGCGGTGCCGGTGAGCTTCGGCATCGCGCTCTACCTTTCCGAAGTCGCGCCGCGCTGGTTGCGCACGCCGGTCGCCTCGGCGATCGAGCTGCTCGCCGGCATCCCCTCGATCATCTACGGCATGTGGGGCCTGTTCGTCTTCGCCCCGTTCTTCGCCGAGCACGTCAAGCCGTGGCTCACCAACTACCTGGGCAACAACCCGGACGACGGCCATCCGTCGTGGGTGGCATCGCACGTGCCGTTCGTCGGCAAGATGTTCGCCAGCGACTACCCGTTCGGTGCGAGCATCCTCACCGCGGGCATCGTGCTGGCGGTCATGATCATCCCGTTCATCTCCTCGGTGATGCGCGAGGTGTTCCAGACCGTGCCCACACGCCTGAAGGAGTCCGCCTACGCGCTGGGCTCGAGCACCTGGGAAGTGGTCTGGGACATCGTACTGCCCTACACGCGCTCGGCCGTGATCGGCGGCGTCTTCCTGGGGCTCGGCCGCGCGCTGGGCGAAACCATGGCAGTGACCTTCGTGCTCGGCAACGCGATGGACCTGTCCGCTTCGCTGCTCGACCCGGGCGCCTCGATCGCCTCGACCATCGCCAACCAGTTCAGCGAGGCCGTCGGCCTGCAGAAGTCCGCGCTGATGGCGCTCGCCTTCCTGCTGTTCGTGGTTACCTTCATCGTGCTGCTGATCGCGCGGCTGATGCTGCGTCGGCTGGCCAGCCGGGAGGGCCGCTGATGAACGCGCTCTACCTGCGCCGCCGCCTGACCAACGCGCTCGCGCTGGCGCTGGGCACCGCCGCCACCCTGTTCGGCCTGGCCTTCCTCACCTGGATCCTGTGGGAAACCCTGCGCCAGGGCCTCGCCGCGATCGACTGGAAACTGTTCACCAAAATCACCGCCTACGGCGACCAGGGCGGCCTGTCCAACGCGATGGTCGGCAGCCTGATCATCAACCTGGTCGGCATCGCCATCGCCACACCGATCGGCGTGCTGGCAGGTACGTGGCTGGCCGAGTACGCCAACCGTACCAAGCTCGGCGAGAGCATCCGCTTCTTGAACGACATTCTTTTGTCGGCGCCGTCGATCGTGATGGGCCTGTTCGTCTACACCATCATCGTGCTGCCGAGCACGGCGCTGACCGACGGCAACACCACCTTCTCCGGCTTCGCCGGCGGCGTGGCGCTGGCGCTGATCGCGCTGCCGGTGATCGTGCGCACCACCGACGAGATGCTGCGGCTGGTGCCCTCGACCCTGCGCGAAGCGGCGCTTTCGCTGGGCGTGCCGCAGTGGAAGCTCACCTCGCAGATCCTGCTGCGCGCCGCGCGTTCGGGCATCGTCACCGGTGTGCTGCTGGCGCTCGCGCGCATTAGCGGCGAGACGGCGCCGCTGCTGTTCACCGCCTTCGGCAACAACTTCATGACGCTCAACCCGCTGGACAAGATGTCCAGCCTGCCCCAGGTGATCTACCAGTACGCCAACGACCCCGGCGAGACGATGCACGCGCTCGCCTGGGCCGGCGCCCTGGTGGTCACGCTGTTCGTGCTGCTGCTCAGCCTCGCCTCCCGCCTGCTGCTGTCCCGTTCCAAGGTGTCCCATGACTGATCCCGCCATCGACCTCAACGCCGCTGGTTTCAACCCGGCGCCCGGCGCGGCGCGGCCGCTGGTCGAGCCGAAGCTGAAGGTGCGCGACCTGCACTTTTATTACGACGGCTTCCACGCGCTGAAGGGGATCGAGATGGACGTCCCCGAGAAGCAGGTGACCGCCATCATCGGGCCGTCCGGCTGCGGCAAGTCCACGCTGCTGCGCATCTTCAACCGGATCTACGCGATCTACCCGAAGCTCAAGGCCGCCGGCTCGATCGAATTGGACGGCGAGAACATCCTCGACCCGCGCTACTCGCTCAACCGCCTGCGCAGCAAGGTCGGCATGGTGTTCCAGAAGCCGGTGCCGTTCCCGATGACGATCTTCGAGAACGTCGCCTACGGCATCCGCCACCACGAGCGGCTGTCCCGCGCCGAAATGGAATCGCGCGTCGAGCAGGCGCTGCGTGGCGCCGCCCTGTGGGACGAGGTCAAGGACAAGCTCAAGGCCAATGCGCTCGGCCTCTCCGGCGGCCAGCAGCAGCGCCTGTGCATCGCCCGCGCCATCGCGCTCAAGCCGGAGGTGCTGCTGCTGGACGAGCCGACCTCGGCGCTCGACCCGATCGCCACCGGCCGCATCGAGCAGTTGATCGAAGAGCTCAAGAACCAGTTCACCATCGTGATCGTCACCCACAACATGCAGCAGGCGGCGCGCGTGTCCGACCAGACCGCCTTCATGTACCTGGGCGAGCTGATCGAGTTCGACAACACCGAAAAGATCTTCACCAAGCCCGGCAGGAAGCAGACCGAGGACTACATCACCGGGCGCTTCGGCTGAAATGCGGACAAACAGGGAGCGGGAACAGCAGCTCTGCGGCAATCTGCATGTTCCCCATTTCCCGTTCCCTGTTCCCGCTCCATCCACGAGACAAGACCATGACCACAGCCAAAGACCACATCATCAAGAGCTACGACAGCGAACTGGCGCGGCTGACCGGCGAGATCGTGCGCATGGGCGAGCTCGCCGCCGCGCAGCTGGAAGCCGGGATCGACGTGGTCGAGCGTCGCGACGACCGCGCCGCGCAACGGGTGGTGGCCAACGACGACGCGATCGACGCCCTGGAGCAGGAGATCAGCCACGACGTGGTCCGCCTGCTCGCCCTGCGCGCGCCGATGGCCGGCGATCTGCGCAACGTGTTCGCGGCGCTGCGCATCGCATCCGACATCGAGCGCATCGGCGACTACGCCGCCAACGTGGCCAAGCGCTCGATCCCGTTGTCGATGGTTGCACCGGTGGCGCCTACCAGCGGCCTTGGGCTGCTCGCCAAGCTCGCCGCCGCCGAAGTGCGCGACGTGCTGGCCGCCTACGCCGCGCAGGACGCCGAACGCGGCTACCAGGTGTGGAAGCGCGACGCCGAGCTGGACGAGGCCTACACCGGCTACTTCCGCCAGTTGCTGACCTACATGATGGAAGACCCGCGCAACATCACGCCGTGCACACACCTGCTGTTCATGGCCAAGAACATCGAGCGCATCGGCGACCACGCGACCAACATCGCGGAGAACCTGTGGTACCAGGTGTACGGCGAACCGCTGGACAAGCAGCGGGACAAGCGCGACCTCACATCGAACCCAGAGATGCCCAGGCTGGGTTGAGGCAAGCCCTCCCCCATCCGCCTGTCGGCACCTTCCCCCGCGGAGCGGGGGAAGGCTCGGTAGGCGACGTCCCCGAATCCCGACGGGTAGCCGGCACTCGAATCCTTCCCCGTTCCACGGAGGGCGGATGGGGGAAGCCTTGCGACGAACCTACACGTCCGGCCCGGCCGCCTTTTTCGCCTGCCGCCGCCTCGCGCTGCGCACGATGCCGAAGATGCCGATCGCCATCCACGCCACCTCCAGCGCGAACGCCGAGACGTTGAAGCTGCCGAACAGCAGCGACAGCGTCACGCCCAGTGCGCCGAAGACGTTCATGAGCTGATAGGTCAGCCCGTTGCCATGCAGCTTGTGGGCCTGCAACAGCAGGAACGCAAGCAGCACCAGCACCACGCCGACGAATCCGGCCCAGTCGTACCAGAACAGCGTGCTCATCGCTTCTCTCCGCGCTGGCGCAGGGCCTCGAACAGCACCACGCCGGTGGCGACCGAAACGTTGAGGCTTTCCATCGTCCCAGGCATCGGGATCTTCGCCACGAAGTCGCACAGCTCGCGGGTGAGCCGGCGCATGCCCTCGCCCTCGCTGCCGAGCACCACGGCCACCGGGCCACGGAAGTCGACCTCGTAGACGGATGTTTCGGTGTCGCCGGCCAGCCCGGTGATCCACACGCCGGCGTCCTTCAGTTCGCGCAGCGTGCGCGCCAGGTTGGTGACCGCCACCAGCGGCACGCGGTCGGCGCCGCCGGCCGACGCACGGCGCACCACGGGCGTCAGGCCGACGGCGCGATCCTTCGGCACGATCACCGCGGTCACCTTGGCCGCCGCGGCCGAGCGCAGGCAGGCGCCCAGGTTGTGCGGGTCGGTGACGCCGTCGAGCACCAGCACCAGCGTTTCCATGCCGTCGCGCTCGATCAGGCCGGCCAGTTCGCCCTCGTGGGCCATCGGCGGCGGCTCGTACAGCGCCACGATGCCCTGGTGGCGCGCCTGCCCGGCCAGCTTGTCCAACTGCTCGCGCGGGCGATGGTGTACCGGGATGTGGTGCGCGCGCGCCCGGTCGACCAGCTCCTTGATGCGCGCGTTGCGCTGCGCGGTGGCAATGTCCACCAGCACCTCGCGCACGCGCGCGACGTCGTTGGCCAGTGCGCCCTCGACCGGGTTGATGCCGACGATCCAGCTTTCGCTCATGCCTTGCCCTTCGGTTTGCGTTGCCGGCCCGGGCGCTTGGCGGCGGCGGACGCGGCCTCCAGTGCCTTGCGCTTGCCGCCGCCGGTCGTGCCCGGCCCGCTGGGGTTGTTCCTTGCGCGGTTGCCCTTGGCCCGGTTGCCTGCCTGGCCGCCCTTCTTCGGCGACTTCGCCTCGGGCGGAATGGCCGGCCGGCCGAGCGCTTCGGAAGCCGTCTTGGTCACCTTGCTCCGCAGTTTCGGTTGACCGGAGTCGGATGGCACGGCCGGTCGGCCCGTGGCCTCGGATACCATCTTGGCCTTCCCCCGGAGCGCGCGATTATCGCCGATGGCGGGCACCGGCACCGCGGGCGCGGGCGCTGCCGGCGCGCCGCGCCCGAACGCCCGGCCCACCGCCCGGGCAGCGCGGCCGAACATGCCGGTCGGCTGGGCGGTCGGTGCAGCGGCCGGCCTGGGCAGTGAGTAACGCTCGCCGCTGGCGCTGTAGTCGTAGGCCTTGCGCGGCGCCTTGGGCGGCGGTGCCTGCTCGCGCCGCGGCGCCAGGCGGAAATCGATCTTGCGGTCCTCCAGGCTGGCGCGCAGCACCTGCACGCGCACGTGGTCGCCCAGGCGGAACTGCTCGCCGGTGCGCTCGCCCTTGAGCAGCTTGCGGACCGGATCGAAGTGGTAATAGTCGTTGGCCAACTGGCTGATGTGCACCAGGCCCGACACGCGCGACTCCTCCAGTTCCACGAACAGGCCGAACGAGGTGACGCCGGTGATCACGCCGTCGAACTCGCTGCCGACGTGCTTGGACAGCCATGCGGTCTTGAAGCGCTCGTCGACGTCGCGTTCGGCCTCCTCCGCACGCCGCTCGCGTTGCGAGCAATGCACGGCCATGGCGGCCATCTCGGCAGGCGTGTAGACGTAATCCTTCGGCTTGCCGCCGGTCAGCGCATAGCGGATCGCTCGATGCACCAGCAGGTCCGGATAGCGGCGGATCGGCGAGGTGAAGTGCGCATAGGCTTCCAGCGACAGGCCGAAATGCCCGCGGTTCTCCGGCTGGTAGGCAGCCAGGCTCTGCGCGCGCAGCAGCACCGACTGGATCAGCTCGCGCTCGGGCCGGTCGTGCACCATGCGCAGGACGTCCGCGAAGTCGCCGGGGGTGACTTCCTCCACCGGCGGCATGCGCAGCTTGAACTCGCGCAGGAACTGCTGCAGGTCCTCGTATTTCTCCGCCGGCGGCGGCTCGTGCGCGCGGAACAGCGCGGGAATCTTCTTCTTCGTCAGGAACGTGGCCGCCTGCACGTTGGCGGCGATCATGCACTCCTCGATCAGCTTGTGCGCGTCGTTGCGCTCGGTGGCGCCCATCGACTCGACCTCACCGCGCTGGTCGAGGCGGAACTTGACCTCCGGCGTCTCGAAGTCGATCGCGCCGCGGCGCTTGCGCTGCGCGGCCATCGCCTTGTACAGCGTGTGCAGGTGTTCGAGCTGCGGCAGCACGTCGGCGACCTGGTCGCGCGCCTCCGGGTCGAGCAGGCCCACCGCCTGCCACACGATGTCGTACGTCAGCCGCGCGTGCGAACGCATCACCGCGTCGTAGAACTTCGACTTCACCACCTCGCCGTCGGCGTCGATCTGCATGTCGCAGACCATGCACAGCCGCTCGACCTTCGGATTGAGCGAGCAGATGCCGTTGGACAACGTCTCCGGCAGCATCGGCACGACGAAGCCCGGGAAGTAGGTCGAGGTGCTGCGCTCGTAGGCCTCGCGGTCCAGCGGGCTGCCGACCTTGACGTAATGCGAGACGTCGGCGATCGCCACCACCAGCCGCCAGCCGCCGCCACGGCGCGGCTCGGCGTAGACCGCATCATCGAAGTCGCGCGCGTCGGCGCCGTCGATGGTTACCAGCGGCAGCTTGCGCAGGTCGGTACGGCCCTGGCGCTCGGCGGCGGTCACCTCCGGCTCGACCTGCGCGGCGTCGCGCAGCACCTCGGCCGGCCACTCGTGCGGCAGGTCGTGGCTGGCGATCGCCATCTCCACCAGCAGCGAGGGCTGCAGGCGCTCGCCCAGCACCGAGACGATGCGGCCCAGCGGGCCGCGATGGGGCGTGGGCGGATCGGTGATCTCGGCCACCACGATCTGGCCGGCACGGGCGCCCTGCTCCTGCCCCGGCGGAACCATCACGTCCTGATGCAGGCGCCGGTCGTCGGGCGACACCAGCGTCACGCCGTTCTCGACCACCACCCGGCCGACCAGTCGCGGCGAGCGCCGCTGCAGCACCTCGGCGATGGCGCCCTGGCGGCGGCCGCGACGGTCGATGCCGACCACGCTGGCAAGCACGCGGTCGCCGTGCAGCACGGTGCGCATCTGCTGCGGCGAAAGGTAGAGATCGTCGCCGCCCTCGTCCGGACGCAGGAAGCCGTAGCCTTCGGCGTTGGCGAGCACCACGCCCGGGATCAGGTCCAGCTTGCGCACCGGCGCGAAATCGCCGCGCCGACCCTGCAGCAGTTGGCCGTCGCGCACCATCGCGCCGAGCCGCTTGCGCAGCGCAGAGATCTCGTACTCGTCGTGGAGGCCGAGCGCCTCGGCGATGCGCGCTTCGCTGAGCATCTCGCCACGCTCGTCCAGCAGCGCCAGGATCGCCTCGCGGCTGGGAATCGGCCGCTCGTAGCGTTGCGCCTCACGTTCAGCGAACGGATCGCGCCCGCCCCTGGAGGCCGGTGCGGCGGCCGGCGGTGCGCGGCGTGAGCGGGGTTTCGGTGCGCGGGTGTCTGCGCGGGTATCGCCGCCCTTGCCGGTGCGGGATGTCTTCTTTCGGGTCACGTAGTGTCCTTGTGTCTGAGCGCCGCGCAGCATGGCGCGCGCGGCGATGAAATTCCTATCAACGAAGTGTTGACAAGCTTGGGGGAGGTGCCTACTCTACGCGGCTCGCGCAGCCCGAACGGGTCGCGCGACACCTGCCCAGGTGGCGGAATTGGTAGACGCACTAGTTTCAGGTACTAGCGGGTAAAACCGTGGAGGTTCGAGTCCTCTCCTGGGCACCAATTGTAGATGAAGCCCGCCGCAAGGCGGGCTTTTTCGTTTCCGCCCTTTGCTCCCTCTCCCCTCCGGGGAGAGGGCCGGGGTGAGGGGTCGGGGCTCGCGGGATTGGCCGCCACTGCCGCGCTTACATAAAGACCGCACGTAGCACGTCCACCGCAAGAGTGCCCCCTCACCCAACGCTCTCCCCGGAGGGAAGAGGCTCAGTTCGAGGCGGCCGGCGGCCCCTTCAGCTCCACCATGTTCCCCTGCGGGTCGTAGCAGTAGATCGACGGTCCTTCGCCCTGCGCGCCGTAGCGCGAACCGATGTCGCCCACGCGCACGCCGTGTGCCTTCAGGTGCGCCACGATGGCTTGCTCGTCGTAGCCCTCCACGCTCAGGCACAGGTGGTCCATGTTGTGGCCTTCCTTGCCCGGTCCAGCGCCGCCGAGGCGGCCGAGCTTGCCGTCCAGCGGCACCAGGTCGATCAACGAAGTGCCGGCACGCAGTTGCACCAGGCCGATGGCGTCCTGGCGCCGCTCCTCGGTACAGCCGAGCACGTCGCAGTAGAACGCCTGCATCGCCGCCAGGTCGTGCACGCGCAGCACCACGTGGTCGATCTGTTCGAGTCGGAACGGGGGCATGGAAAGCTCCTGTGGCGGGGGAAAAGCATCGTACAGGCGCCTGCCGCACGCTTCCGCCGTTAAGGTGATCGCGCACGCGAGGCAGTGGCCGGCCTGTATAATCGCCCCTTCGCACGCGGCGGGAGAAGCGGGGAACAGCCCGCTGCCGAAGACGCAACGCCCGTAATCGCTCAGGCCCGATACCGCCGCGTGCAAAAACTCTGGAGAGAGCGGTTGAATCCGCCGCCGAAGGGGCACGAAGCGACCGTCACCCGACGAGCAGCTTCCAAACTCTCAGGCAAAAGGACAGAGGGGCGCCCCGCGTGCGGCATGCACGCGTTGCCTTCGGACGCCCGCCATGAGCCAGACCAAGAACCCCTCGCTGCGCGACCTGGAACACCACGACGCCTTCATCGCGCGTCACATCGGCCCCAACGACGCCGAGATCGCGCAGATGCTGCGCACGATCGGCTACGACTCGCTCGAGGCGATGACCGACGCCATCGTGCCGGGCAAGATCAAGTCGCCCGCCGCGCTGGAGCTGCCCTCCGCCATCAGCGAGGTCGACGCGCTGGCGAAGATCCGCGCGATCGCCGACAGGAACCAGGTGTTCAAGAGCTTCATCGGCCAGGGCTACTACGGCACCCACACGCCCAACGTCATCCTGCGCAACATCCTGGAGAACCCGGCCTGGTACACGGCCTACACGCCCTACCAGGCGGAGATCTCCCAAGGCCGCATGGAGGCGCTGATCAACTTCCAGACCATGTGCGCCGACCTGACCGGCATGGAAATCGCCAACGCCTCGCTGCTGGACGAAGGCACCGCGGCGGCCGAGGCGATGACGCTGGCCAAGCGCTCGGGCAAGTCCAAGTCGAATGTGTTCTTCGTGTCCGAGCGCGTGCATCCGCAGACGCTCGAGGTGCTCAAGACGCGCGCCGAGGCGATGGGCATCGAACTGCACGTCGGCAGCGACCAGGACGCGGCCACGGTCGACAGCTACGGCATCCTGCTGCAGTACCCCGACACCCTCGGCCACATCGGCGACCACAAGGCGCTGGCCGACGCCGTACACGCGCGCGGCGGCATCGTCTGCGTGGCGACCGACCTGCTGGCGCTGACCCTGATCGCCGCGCCCGGCGACTGGGGCGCGGACATCGTGGTCGGCAACACCCAGCGCTTCGGCGTGCCCTACGGCTTCGGCGGCCCGCACGCGGCCTTCATGGCCTGCCGCGACGCCTACAAGCGCTCGATGCCCGGCCGCCTGATCGGTGTCTCCATCGATGCCGAGGGCAAGAAGGCCTACCGCCTGACCCTGCAGACGCGCGAGCAGCACATCCGCCGCGAGAAGGCCACTTCCAACATCTGCACCGCGCAGGTGCTGCTGGCGGTAATGGCGAGCATGTACGCGGTCTACCACGGCCCCGAGGGCCTGACCCGCATCGCCCGCCGCGTGCACCGCCTGGCGGTGATCCTGACCGTCGCGCTGCGCCGCGCCGGGGTGAAGGTCGGCGACGGGTTCTTCGACACGCTGCACGTCACCGGCATCGACGCCAAGGCCGTCCTGGCCAGGGCCGAGGCCGCGCGCATCAACCTGCGCCCGGTCGACGAGGCGAGCGTCTGCATCAGCCTCGACGAGACCACCACCCGCGCCGACGTCGTCGCGCTGGCCGGCCTGTTCGGCGCAGAGGCCGACATCGACGCGCTCGACGCCGCCGTGCACGACGCCCTGCCCCGCACACTGCTGCGCCAGAGCGCCTTCCTCACCCACCCGGTGTTCAACACCCACCACAGCGAACACGAGCTGCTGCGCTACATGCGCGCGCTGGCCGACAAGGACCTGGCGATGGATCGCACGATGATTCCGCTCGGCTCGTGCACCATGAAGCTCAACGCCACCGCCGAGATGATCCCGGTGACCTGGCCGGAGTTCGGCCAGATCCATCCGCTGGCGCCGGCCGCGCAGACCCAGGGCTACCAGGAGCTGATCGACGGCCTGGAAGCGATGCTGGTCGAGTGCACCGGCTACGACGCGGTGAGCCTGCAGCCCAACTCCGGCGCGCAGGGCGAGTACGCCGGCCTGCTCGCGATCCGCGCCTACCACCGCTCGCGCGGCGAAGGCCATCGCGACATCTGCCTGATTCCCGAGTCGGCCCACGGCACCAACCCGGCCTCCGCGCAGATGTGCGGCATGCAGGTGGTGGTGACCAAGTGCGACGCCAACGGCAACGTCGACGTGGAGGACATCCGCCGCAACGCGGAGAAGTATTCCGACCGCCTCGCCGCGCTGATGATCACCTACCCCTCCACGCATGGCGTGTTCGAGGAGGACATCGTCGCCATCTGCGACATCGTCCACCAGCACGGCGGCCAGGTGTACACCGACGGCGCCAACATGAACGCGCTGGTCGGCGTGGCCAAGCCAGGCAAGTGGGGTTCGGACGTTTCGCACCTCAATCTGCACAAGACCTTCTGCATCCCGCACGGCGGCGGTGGCCCCGGCGTGGGCCCGTGCGCGGTCAAGTCGCACCTGGCCCCGTTCCTGCCGCGCAAGCTCGGCGAGGACACGCCGGTGGGCATGGTTTCGGCGGCGAGCTTCGGTTCGGCCTCCATTCTGCCGATCAGCTGGATGTACATCACGCTGATGGGCCGCGAAGGCCTGCGCCGCGCCACCCAGGTCGCGCTGCTCAACGCCAACTACATCGCCAAGCGCCTGGCGCCGCACTACGAGACGCTCTACACCGGCCGCAACGGCCTGGTGGCGCACGAGTGCATCCTCGACCTGCGCCCGCTTAAAGAGAGCACCGGCATCAGCGCCGAGGACGTGGCCAAGCGCCTGATCGACTTCGGCTTCCACGCGCCGACCCTGAGCTTCCCGGTCGCCGGCACGCTGATGGTCGAGCCGACCGAGTCCGAGTCGCAGCAGGAGCTGGACCGCTTCATCGACGCGATGATCCAGATCCGCGACGAGATCCGCGCGATCGAGGACGGCCGCCTGGACCGCGAGGACAATCCGCTCAAGCACGCGCCGCACACCGCCACCCAAGTGTCGGCCACCGAGTGGACCCACGCCTACCCGCGCGAGCTGGCCGCCTTCCCGCTGCCCAGCCTGAAGTTCCAGAAGTACTGGTCGCCGGTGGCCCGCGTGGACAACATCTACGGCGACAAGAACGTGTTCTGCAGCTGCGTGCCAATCAACGATTTCAAGGAAGAGATCGAGGCGTTCAGCGAACCGAACGTGTCCTGACGGGTCGCTGGAAGACCGGAACGAACCAACGCCGCCGGCATCACCGGCGGCGTTTCCTTTTGTCGCGGCGCTGCCCGCGCGTTCAAGTCTCCTGAGGAGGCATCCGGGCGTAGCTCACCGTCAGCATTTCCCAGGCATGCCCATCCGGCTCGCTCCAGTACACGTTGCGGCCGCCGCCCGGCGAATTCCTCACCTGCATGTCCACTGCGCCCATCGGCGTGCTGCGGTAGGCGATGCCCTTGGCCTGCAGCCGGGCGAGGATGGCATCGAACTCGGCCTCGCCGACGCGGAAGCAGTAGTGCTGCATCGAGAATCCGCCGAGCTCGCCCACGTCCAGGGTGAGCTCATCGTTCACGTAGACCGGGGAGAACGGGCCCGCCGGGGTGTCCTCCGACCAGGGCACGTCCAGCAGACCGGCAAGCAGCCTGGCCGCCGCCTTGCGGTCGCGCGAGGGAACGATGATGTGGTCCAGGCGGATCGGCATGGCAAAACTCCGGTCAGATCGATTCCGGGAGTGTCTGTCACCAGCGGACCGTGAGCGTATCCCGCACGGAGCGGCTGTGCACGCGCAGCACCGCGGTCGAGCTGCGCTCGTCCCAGGTCCAGCCATCGGCTTTGCGGTCGTCGACGAGGATGTCGGCGGGCCTGGCGGCCGCATGGAGGCGCAACTCATAGGCGCGCGCCATGAGCTGCCCCGGATAGCGACCGTGCGCCGGCCCGATTACCAGCCGTTGCCCGCCGTTCGCCTCGCTGGCATGCGTGATCGGTGTCAACGCGTACTGGCCACTGGCGTAGCCCAGGGAGTGGCCGTCGTCCTCGTAGAGTTCGAATCGCCCGTCGCCAGAGCCGTAGACGTTGACGATGAGCGGGTCCAGCGGCTTGGCGTCGGAATAAGCCGCCGGTTCCTGTTCGGGCACGATCGCGCCCTCGCGCACGAACACGGGGATCTGGTCCACCGCATAGTGCGCGCGGAAGCTGCGGCCGCCCGCGTGGCGCTTGCCGGTGAAGAAATCGATCCAGGAGCCGGGCGGCAGCCAGATGGTGACGTCGCCATCGGGCGCGAGCACCGGCGCCACCAGCATCGATTCGCCGAAGAGGTATTCGTACGGGTGCCGGTAGGCCTCGTCCCGTTCGGGCCAGGCCAGGTAGAGCGGGCGCAGGATCGGCAGGCTGTCGCGGTGCGCCAGCCAGGCCTGCGTGTAGAGGTAGGGCAGCAGCTGCTCGCGCAGGGTGAAGTACTTGCGCATCAGCGCCACGCCCTTGCCGCCGTACACCCAGGGCATGCGCAGGTTGCCCTCGCGCGGGTTGGCGTGGGCGCTGTGCATGCGCAGGATCGGGCTGAAGGTGCCGAACTCGATCCAGCGCGCGTAGAGGTCGAAGTCGATCCTGCCGTCGTGGAAACCGCCGATGTCATGGCTCATGTAGGCCACGCCCACATTGCCGCCGCGCGCGGTGTAAGCCACCTCGTAGGCCAGCACCGGCCACTCCGACCAGGTATCGCCGGTGAAGAAGCCGGGATAGCGCTGGCTGCCCCAGCCGCCGTAGCGGCCCAGGATGAAGGCGCGTTCGCCGGTGGCGCGCTGCGCGTGGTCGTAGAAGACCTTGTTGGTCCACATCTGCGGATCGAGCCCCGGCATGCTCGCGGCGCCGCTGCCTCCGTCGACCCACCACAGGTCCACGCCCTGGCGCATCAGAGGCTGGTGCAGGTCGCGCATGAAGACATCGGCCTGCGCCTTGTCGGACAGATCGAACGCGATGCGTCCCGGCGCCGGCACGTCGCGCAATGCGACCGGCCCGCGCAGGATGCCGCCGCCGCGCTTGCCCGGCACCACCCGCAGGGCGATCACGTTGGGCTGGCCGGCCCTGGCGTAGGGCGCGATGTCCGCCGTGGTCAGCCGACGCGGCCACTGCACGTGGCTGTGCGGCACTTCCTTGCCGTTGACGAACAGCCGGTAGTCCTGCGCGACCTCGCCCAGGTAGAGGTACAGGTGCGCCGGCAGGCTGGGCGGGAGTCGAACCCGCGTGCGGTACCAGGCCGGTCCCTGGTAGTCCGGCCAGCCCTGTTCCTGCCAGGACAGGTCGGTGCGGATGGGCTTCCAGCGGCCGTCGTCGAAGCCCGGCGCGAACCAGCGTTGAGCGAGCCCTTCATCGTGCGGATCGGTGGCGAAGCGCCAGTGGCTGGAGACGTCCTCGTCGAACGCGGGCCTGGGTGGCTGCGGCTGGCCGAGATCCTTCAGCACCTGCGGCGCGTGGGTGTCGCTGAAGGAAAGAATGCTCTCCCTCGTGTTGGCGTAACCGGGATGGTCGTTGAGCGCGAGCCTGATGCCACGCGCGTGCAGCCAGTCGATGAACTGCCGTGGCCGTGGGATCAGCGGGCTCCAGTCGTAGCCACCGTCCCAACCGTAGTTGTGCCACGCGAAATCCAGCACCAGCGTGTCGACCGGGATGCCGTCGCCGCGAAGCCGCGTGACCTCTCCCTGCAACGCCTGCTGGTCGTAGCGGCGAAAATCCGGCCGGGCGGCTTCGGCGGTACCGGGGAAATACTCGAAATTGAAATCGGTGATCCAGGGACCGAACACGTAGCGCGGCACCATCGGGATGGCGCCGCACAGTGCCGCATAGTCGCGCAGCACGCGGTGGTAGTCGCTGGCATAGGTGAACAGGTACCAGTCCTGCCCGGAGGCGTCCGGCCGCGGCTCGATCCATTGCGTGCGCGCGTTCCACATCGGCGTGCGGCTGTCGTCGACGAGTGCCCAGCCGTTGCGGCTGAGCAGGCCCGGCGTGGCCTTGCGCAGCGGCACCTCGATGCCCGGGATGACCACGCCGTCCGGGCTGTCCCGCGTATCGGCGGGCACGTTCGCCGAACGCAGGTCGTCGAGCGAATAGGTCAGCCCGCCGAGGTTTTGATCGTCCACCTGGTCCGGATGCCAATGGCTCGGGCGGCCACCGGGACCGTGCCAGGTCACCTCGAGGTTGTCCGCCGAAAACGGGCCGCTGCCCTGCCGGTAGCGCAGCGTCACCGCGTCGGTAGCCAGGACCAGCCAGCCCTGCTCCTGTGTGGAACGGACCTGCACCGCAGGCCAGTCGCGCTGCTGCACCACCGCCGTGGGTGCATCGACGAAGCGCCCGCTGGGCGCGTACTCCATGCGCACCAGCGACGCGGTGAGGAATTCGAAGCGCGCCTTGCCGGCGATTACCGTCGAAGCGGTGGCGGCCTGCGCGAGGGCCGCCGGCATCCAACCGACGAACAGCCCGATGGCGAGCAGGCGAAGCATGCGACGAACGCTCATGGGGACCTCCTCCGGATGACAGGCAGCGTGGCCTTGTCGAACCACGGCGCGCCTCCCCGTCGCGCTGCGGTTGCCCGATGAAGGTACACCCAAGCCCCGGACGGTCGCCGACGCGGCCGGGCAGCCGCCGCCATCAGCCCAGGAAGCGGTAGCCCACGCCCGGCTCGGTCTTCAGCCAGCGCGGCGCGGCCGGATCGTCGCCGAGCTTCTGGCGCAGGCGGCCCAGCACGATGCGCAGGTAGTGCGTGTCCTGCACGTGGCTCGGCCCCCACACCTCGCGCAGCAGTTGCTGCTGGCTGACGACGCGCCCGGCATGCTGCAGCAGCATGGCCAGCACCGCGAATTCCTTGCGCGTGAGCGCCAGCGGCGCGCCATCCAGGCTCACCTCGCGCCGCGCCAGGTCCACCCTCAGGCAGCCGTCGTCAAAGCGGGGCACCGGGTCGGCGCCGTTGCCGGCGACCGCCTGTGCGCGCAGCAGCACGCGCAGCCGCGCCATCAGTTCCTGGATGCCGAACGGCTTGGTGACGTAGTCGTTGGCGCCATGGTCCAGCGCCCGCACCTTCTCGCCCTCGGCGCTGCGCACCGACAACACCAGCACCGGCACCGCGCTCCACTGGCGCAGGTCGGCCAGCACGTCCTGCCCGTCGCGATCGGGCAGGCCAAGGTCCAGGATCACCAGGTCGGGCGACTGCGTGGCGGCGATCGCCAGGCCCTCGGCGGCCGTGGCGGCGAGCAGCACGCGATAGCCTTCCGCGCGCAGGCCGATGTCGAGGAACCTGCGGATCTGCGGTTCGTCGTCGATCACCAGCACGCGCGGTGCGGCGGGATTCATGCGGTCGCCTCAGGCGCCGGTGGAAGCGGCAGCGTGATGCGCAGGATGGTGCCGCCGCCCTCCGCCGACAAGGCCGCCACGCTGCCGCCGTGGGCGCCGACCATGCCGCGGCAGATCGACAGGCCTAGGCCGGTGCCCTTCACCGCGCGGTCGCCACGCGACACGGAATGGAACATGTCGAAGATGCGCGCCCGCTCGGCCTCGGGAATGCCGGGGCCGCGATCGATCACCTCGATCTCCAGCTGCTCGCCGGCCACGCCGGCGACCACGCGCACCGGCGCCGTCGCCGGCGAGACGTGCGCGGCGTTTTCCAGCACGTTGAACAGCGCCTGCTCGATCAACGCCGGATGCACGTACAGCAGCACGGTATCGCGTGGCAGCACGGTTTCCACGCGCTGCGCGGGATGCAGCCGGCGCAGCCGCTCCACCGCTCCCGCCACGATCTCGCCGGCGTCGACCCAGTCGCGGCGGAGCGTCAGCCCGCCATGCCCGAGCCGGGTCATGTCGAGCAGGTTCTGGATGTAGCGATCCAGCCGCTGGCCTTCCTCGAGGATCGCCTGCATGAGTTCCCGACGCTCGCCGCGCGGCAGTTGCTCCTCGTAGCTCGCCAGCGTACCGGCGGCGCCGATCATCGCGGACAGCGGCGAGCGCAGGTCGTGCGATACCGAGGCTAGCAAGGCGTTGCGCAGGCGCTCGGTCTCGCCCTGCACGCGAGCCTCCTCCAGCGCCGCGGCAAGCCGGGCGCGCTCGAGCGCCAGGCCGATGTCGCGGGCCATGGCCAGGGCCAGGCCGCGACGGTCGGCATCCGGTCCGGCGCCATCGAAATGCAGCGCAGCCACGCCTGCCCGATGGCCGGCGTCGCCCAATGGCGCCATCCAGCAAGCGGCGTCCGGCAGGCCCCCTTCGCCGCGACCGGCGGGCCGGGCATGCCGTTCGCTCCAGTCGGCGGCGGCCAGGTCCTCCGGCTCCAGCGCCTGTGCCTCCGGCGCCGTGGCCACCACCTGCAGCGGCGCGTCGTCGCCCTCGCGCGCCAGGATCGACACCTTCACCTCGAGCGCCTGCGCCATCGCATCCGCCCCGGCCTGGCGGATGGCCGGCATGCCGAGGCTGCCGGCCAGGCGCTGGCCCAGTTGCAGCAGGGCGCGCGAGCGCGCCTGCGCCGCGCGCAGCGATTCCACCTGGCTGGCCAGCCGGGTCGCCAGCCGGCTGCACACCAGCGCCACCACCAGGAACAGGCTCACCGCCATCACGTCGTCGACGTCGGCGATCATCAGCGTGTGCCGCGGCGGGGTGAAGAAGAAGTTGTAGCCCAGGAAGCACAGCACGGCCGTATAGACGGCCACGGTCATGCGCGTGCGCACCGCCACCGCCAGCACCGCGGTGAGGAAGACCAGCGACAGGTTGGCCACCGAAAGGTAGCGATCCGCCACCGCAGCGAGGGCCAGCGCAAGCAGCGCCGCGAGCGTGGCGAGCGCGTACTCGCGCAGGACCGGCCGCCCCGGTGCAGGGCGGCGCGCGCGTGGTGGGTCGATCAGGCGATCTGCCATGGCCTGCCTACGGTAAAACATCGGCCCAGGCGACGTCCTAGATCTCCACCCGCGAGCCCAGCTCGACCAGCCGGTTGCCGGGAAGCCTGAAGAACGCCGTGGCCGGCAGGGCGTTGCGCGCCATGACCGTGAACACGGCATCCCGCCAGCGCGCCGGACCCGGGCGGCGGACGCCGGCCACGACGGTTTCGCGCGACAGGAAGAAGGTCGTGTCCATCAGGTCGAAACGGATGCCGGCGCGGCCGCCGTCGGCCAGCGCCGCGGGCACGTCCGGATCCTCGGCAAAACCGAAACGCAGCCGCAGCCGTGCGAAGCCGCCTTCGAGCGGCTCCCACGCCAGCCGCTCGTCGATGCCGGCGGTCGGCGTATCCAGGCTCTCGACCGTCAGCAGCACGTTGCGCTCGTGCAGCATCTTGTTGTGCTTGAGGTTGTGCAGCAGCGACGTCGGCACCACGCCGGGGTCGGCCACCAGGAACACCGCCGTGCCCGGCACCCGCAACGGCGGATGCGCCGCCAGGCTCGCCAGGAACGGCGCCAGCGCCAAGCCGCCCTGGCGGATCTCGCGCGCCATCCGTTCGCGGCCGCCCCGCCAGGTGGCCATCGCGGCGAACACGCACAACCCCAGCGCCAGCGGGAACCAGCCGCCATGTTCGATCTTGACGAGGTTGGCGCTGAAGAAACCCAGGTCCACTACGAGCAGTCCCGCGCCGGTCGCGAGCACCGCCGTCCGGCTCCAACGCCACTGGTAGCGCGCCACGACGAGCGCCAGCAGCGTAGTGGCCACCATCGTTCCGGTGACGGCGATGCCGTAGGCCGCGCCGAGGTTGTCCGAGGAGCGGAAGCCAAGCACCGCCGCCGCGATCAGCACCAGCAGCATGCGGTTGATCCACGGCACGAACACCTGGCCGGACAGCCGCCGCGAGGTATGCACCACCCGCATGCGCGGCATGTAGCCCAGTTGCACGGCCTCGCGGGTCATCGAGAAGGCCCCGGAAATCACCGCCTGCGAGGCGATCACCGCCGCCGTGGTGGCCAACGCGATCATCGGATAAAGCAGCGGTCGCGGAACCAGGTGATAGAACGGATTGGCAACGGCGCCCGGATCGGCCAGCACCAGCGCGCCCTGGCCGAAGTAGTTGAGCACTAGCGCCGGCAGCACGAAGTTGAACCAGGCCAGCCGGATCGGCTTCTTGCCGAAGTGCCCCATGTCCGCATAAAGCGCCTCGGTGCCGGTCACGGCGAGCACCACCGCGCCCAGTGCGAAGAACGCCTGGGCGTGGTTGCGCAGGAAGAAGTCGACGCCGTAAGCCGGGCTGAGCGCCAGCAACACCGAGGGATTGCGCACGATGCCCAGCGCGCCGAGCCCCGCGATCGCGAGGAACCACACCGCGCACACCGGCCCGAACACGGCGCCGATGCGCGCCGTGCCGTGTTTCTGCAGCCAGCACAGGGCGACGATCACCGCCAGCGTAACCGGCACCACCCAGCGTTCCAGCGCGGGCGTCGCCACCTGCAGGCCTTCGACCGCCGAGAGCACCGAGATGGCGGGCGTGATCACCCCGTCCCCATAGAACAGCGCCGCACCGAACAGGCCGAGGACGACCACCGCCCGGCGCAGGCGCGGCGCGTGGCGCACGCTGCGCTGGGCCAGCGCCATCAACGCCATGATGCCGCCCTCGCCCTTGTTGTCGGCGCGCATGATGAACAACACGTACTTCACCGACACCACGATGATCAGCGACCAGAACACCAGGCTGAGCGCGCCCAGCACGTTCTGTGGCGTGGCCGGCACGCCATGTGCGCCGAACACCTCCTTCAGCGTGTACAGCGGGCTGGTGCCGATGTCGCCGTAGACGACGCCGATGGCGCCGAGGGCCAGCGCCGCAAGATGCGACCTGTCCGACGTGCCCGGCCGCCCATCATCGGAATGGGCGCCGGACGAGGGAGCGGAAGCCAGGCGGAAGGAAGGGAGTGGAGGCATGGGCGAGGCGCGTGGAGAGACACGCGCACTCTAGGAACCGCGCCATAACAACGGGATAGCGCGCCTGTCCCGGCGCGCAAAATCCGCGTAAAAATCACCCGCGGACCGTGGCCGGCTAGGCCAGCGCGAAGTCGCCGGACAGGCAATGCCGTTCGAACTCGGCGGCCGGCATCGGCCGGGCCAGCAGGTAACCCTGGACCTGGTCGCAGCCCAGTGCGCGCAAGACCTCGGCCTGGGCGTGCGTCTCGACGCCTTCGGCCACCACTTCCATGCCCAGCGTGTGCGCGAGTTCGATGATCGCGGCGATGATCGCGCGCGGCTCGTGGCCGCCCTCGTCCAGCGCCTGCACGAAGAACTGGTCGATCTTCAGCTGACGTACCTGGAACTTCTGCAGGTAGGCCAGGCTGGAGTAGCCGGTGCCGAAGTCGTCGATGGCGAAGTCGAAGCCGTGCGCGCGGAAGTCGCGCAGGATCGCGGTGGTGCGCTCGGCGTCGCGCATGGCCATGCTCTCGGTGACCTCGAACATGATCTGCGAGGTGTGCAGTCCGGCCTCGCCGACGATGCCGGCTGCGACCTCCACCAGCCCGGGCTGCTGGATCTGCATCGGCGAGAGGTTGATCGCGATGCGCACGGTCGAGAGCCCGCGGTCGCGCCAGTCGCGCAGCTGGCGGCAGGCCTCGCGGATCACCCATTCGCCCAGCCGCGCGATCTGCCCGCTGCGCTCGGCCACGCCGATGAACTCCAGCGGCGACACCGCGCCCAGTTCCGGGTGGCACCAGCGCAGCAGCGCCTCGGCGCCGACCAGGGCGCCGGTGTCGCCGTGGTGCTTGGGCTGGAAGTGCAGCGAGAGGCTGCCGTCCTCCACCGCCGTCTGCAGGCCGCGCTGGATCTTCAGCACGCGCACCGCGCGCTCGCGCATGGAGGCGTCGTAGCAGCGATAGCCGTTGCGGCCGCCATCCTTCGCGTCGTACATGGCCGCGTCGGCGTGCGCGATCAGGTCTTCCACGCTATCGCCGTCGTGCGGGTAGAACGCCAGGCCGATGCTGGGCGTGACGCTCAGCTCGGTGCCGCGCACGGCGAAGCTGTCCTGCATCAGCGCGATGAGCTGCTGCGCGATGCGCAGCGCCGACTCCGGGCTGCGCATGTGTTCCAGTACCGCCACGAACTCGTCGCCGCCCATGCGCGCCAGGCTGTCCGGGTGCAGCACACTGGCCAGACGCGCGGCTACTGCGCGCAGCAGTTCGTCGCCGAAGCCGTGGCCGAGCGTGTCGTTGATGGTCTTGAAGCCGTCCAGGTCGATGTACAGCACGGCCAGGTGGCCATGGCCGGCACGCGCGCGCGCCAGCGCCCGCTCCATCCGCTCGGCCAGCAGGTGGCGATTGGGCAGGCCGGTCAGCGGATCGTGCGTGGCCAGGTGGTGCAACTGGTGGTTGAGCGTGTCGAGCGAGCCGGACAGGCGCTGGGTGCGGATGTACAGCCGCGTCACCAGCTCGGACACGATCAACGCGGCGCCCATCGACAGCACGGCGACCAGGCTGACCACGCTGCCCAGCCAGATGGTGCCCGGCGAATCCTCCGGCGAGAGCATCGGCTGGCCGGCGTATGAAAGCCGCGTGGACAGGTCCAGCAGCACGCAGATGAGCAATCCCATCGGCACGGACAGGAGCGCGCGCAAGCCCATCCGGCGAGCCTTCGCGCGCGGGCGGAACCCATGCATCAGGCGCAGGCCGCAGGCCACCCCGAAGGTGCACAGGACCACCCAGCCGAGCCATACCGTCGGCTTGTAGCGGGTGCCGCCACCGAGGTTCAATGCGCCTTCGCTGGCCATGTGCACGAAGGCCACGCCGATGCCCAGCGCCAGCGAGCCGGCCAGCCAGCGGGCCCGCCCCAACGTGGGGCAGTCGGCCACCCACAGCAGGCCCAGGCCCACCGCCAGTGCGGCCAATCCCGAGGCCACGCTCAGCAACGGATCGAACGTCCCGACCGCCTGCGGCAGGCGCGCCAGCATGCCGACGAAGTGCACCGACCACAGGCCCAGGCCCAGCATCCAGGCGCCGACGCCGTACCAGATGCCCCGGTGCAGCGGCGTGCGCGAGGCGGCGATGCGGGCGGTGGCGTCGACGGCCTGATAGGCGATCAGGCTGCCGATGAGCAGCGAGAAAAGCTCCAGACTCAGGCGATAGCTACCGACCATGGCGCACTCGAAGCCGACAAGCCGGCACTTCCCGCGTTAGCGGCCGGGGATGGGGATTCTTTAGATGCTGCGGGCTTGCTCGGTCAGGCGGGACCGGCCACTTTTGGAGCAGCACGGACCGCGTTTTGCAGTTCCAGCCCCCCATGGACAGGCAGCCGGCAGCCCTCCGGCAGCGCATGCATCCAGGACATGCGCCTAATGCTCGAGCGCGTCTCCGCGCATCGCCGGAGACTCCGCGTGCGCGCCGGGGGCGAACATCGGCGGCACGCCTCCGGGCGCGGCTGCACCCTTCGCCCAGAGAGGTGGCGGGAGCCGGATATCGGGATGGGGACCTTCCGCCGGCGGACGGGAGGTAACCAGGGACTCGTCGTCGTGCATGGCGGGTTCCGGTGTGGCGGTCCCGGCACTATGCCGCCGCGCCAGTGCAGCGCGCGTGTGCGGGATGGCAAGGCAACGCCGACACGCGCGTACGCCTGCTTCCCGAGAAACGCGCGGCCCGGCTCAGGCCCTTCCACCACGGCTGGGCGCACCCGGCGGTGGATCGAGTCCGCCGGCCTGGCCGCCGACGCCATGGCCCTTGGTGGAACCCACCCCGCTTTCGCGCTGCTTGCGTTCCTGGATGTGCTGGGCGCGGTCCTGGCCGACGCCGCCGGTCTGGTAGGTGGGGCCGGTTTCCGGCTCGGGCAGGATCGCCTCCGGGTCGAGCGGCTCGCCCGTCGCCTTCCGTGCGTGCGGATCGCCGAAGCCGTGGTGCGGGCGCATCTGCCCGGTGCCGCTTTCGCCGCCGGTGCCACCCGCGGGCTCGATCGCCTCCCGGGCCTCGCCCTCGTCCTGGATCTGGCTTCGCCCGGCGCGCTTGCCGATGGCGTCCTGGAGGTTGGCATTGGTGCGGCCGCGCGGGTCGTCGATGCTGCCCATGGGGTTCTCCCGTTCCGGATGGCTGGCACGATCCTGCCCGAGCAAAGGTCAGCAGGGCGTGCAGCGACGATGGCCGGCGCGTTAGGCAATCCATACACATGGCGCGCAAATCGTGCACATCTGGCGCGCGAAGCTCGGCCAACGCATCGTGCAGAGGCCGATCCCATGCAGACCGAAGCCTTCCGGCTCGCCCGCCACGACTGGGTGCCCAACCATCCGCACCTGCCCGTGCTGCTCTATCGCCAGGCGCTGGCCGAGCTGGACGGAGACGACAGCGCCGCCGCCATCGAGCAGCGCTTCGACCGCAACGGCTGGCCGCCGCAGTGGCGTTCGGGCGTCTACGATTTCCACCACTACCACTCCACCGCCCACGAGGTGCTCGGCGTGGCCAAGGGCGCGGCGCGCCTGGTGCTGGGCGGACCGGGCGGACGCGAGGTCGAGGTGAGCGCCGGCGACGTCGCCCTGTTGCCGGCCGGCACCGGCCACCGCAGCCTTTCCTCCAGCGACGACTTCCTGGTGGTGGGCGCCTATCCGCCAGGACAGAAGTGGGACATCTGCCGCGAGGCGCCGGACCAGACCATGCTCGAACGCATCGCGCAGCTGCCCTTCCCTGCCTGCGACCCGGTGATGGGCGAGCAGGGTCCGATGCTCGCGTGCTGGAGTGCGCCGTCCTAGGCGGTCCGCCGCGGGCACTGGATGCGGTCGAGGATGCCGGGCACGGGCGTGGCGATTTCGCGCGCCAGGAAGCCGAGCGAGCCCATCGAAGTTTCGAGCGTGCGCCCGGCTTCGCCATGCGCGAACACGCCCCACAGCGCCGCCTGCACCGGATCGCCGCAGCGCGCGGCCAGCCCCGCGATCAACCCCGCCAGCACGTCGCCCGAGCCGGACGTGCCCAGCCCATGGCAGCCGCCGGGGTGGATCCATAGCCGGCCGTCCGGTGCCGCGATGTAGGTGGTGGCGCCCTTGAGCACCAGCACGCTGCGTGTACGTTTCGCGAAGGCGCGCGCCAGCGCCTGCGGCTGCTGTTCCACCTGTTCCTTCTCGCGGCCGCACAGCTTGGCCATCTCGCCCGCATGCGGGGTGAGCACGAACGGCTTGCCGGGCGGCGCGCGCAGCTCGGGCGAGAGGGCGCCGGCGTCGAGCACCAGCATGCCCCGCGCATGGCGGACCACCCGCTGCACCAGCGTGGCGGTGGCCGGCGAGGGGCTCATGCCCGAACCGATCAGTGCCGCATCGCAACCGACCAGTGCGTCGTCCAGCGCCGCACTGCCACGCGTGATGTTGCCCTGCGCGTCGACCGGCAGCCCGAGCACCAGCGCCTCGGGCACGGCGAGCGCGAAGGACGGCGCCACGTCCTGCGCGGTCGCCACCTGCAGCTTGCCGGCACCGGCGCGCAGGGCGGCGGTACCGGCGAGCAATACCGCGCCGGGCACGCGGCTGGAGCCGCCGATCACCAGCACCCGGCCACGCTGCTCCTTGCCGCCATCCGGATCGGGCAAGGGCATGCTGCGCAGGAGCCGCGCAGCCAGGCGCCGCGGCTTCGCGCCCTCGGCGTTCATCGCGCGCCCTTGGGCCGGTCCGATTCGATGGTCACCGGCGATCCGGCTTCCACCAGCGGCGCGACGAAGTTGGTGCGTTCGAGCACCAGGCCGCCACCGTCCGCCGCCTCGACGTACTCGGTGATGCCGCAGTTGGGCACGTCGCCGTTGCGGTCGATCGCCAGGATGGTGCCCTCGTCCATGCGCTCGATCAGGTAACGGAAGCAGTTCACTATCACCTGGTGGGCGACGATCATCACCCGCTCGCCCGCGTGGTTGCGCTGCAGATCGCCGAGCATGCTGCGCAGGCGCAACACCACGTCGCACCAGCTCTCGCCGCCGGGCGGGCGGAAGTAGAACTTGCCGACCAGTTGGCGCTGCTCGGCCAGCTCGGGGAACTTGGCGCGGATGCCGGCGCGGGTGTAGCGGTCGAGCACGCCGAACTCCTTCTCGCGCAGGCGCTCGTCCACCACCACTTCGTCGCCTACGCGCCCGAGCGCGGCGGCCACCGCCACGGCGGTCTCGCGCGCCCGCCTGTATGGCGAGGCCATGAAGGTGGTGGGCCGGTCCTGCTCGGGCAGCGCGCGCGCCCATGCCCCCAGCGCCTGCGACTGTTCCAGGCCCAGCGGCGACAGCGGCACGTCGGCATCGCGGTGCTTGAGATCGATCAAAGGCGCGCCGGAAGCTTCCGCGCGGTCGCGCGCGACGTTCCCCGCACTTTCGCCGTGCCGGATGATCCACAAACGCCGGGGCCAGCCGACGTTGCCCTGTATGACCGCTGCAGCCACGCGCTTCTCCCGTTCGATGGAACGAGCTTTGGCACGGGCCGCGTGAATGACCGGTCGACCGGCCGCTGCTCCGGCGCGCCATCCCGGTCCCGGCCGCCGCACGCCTGAGCTTTTTGCTAGCGCCAGTTAGACAACGGCCTCACGGTCGCTCGGCCAACATCATCCCTGCGATCGGCGGTCCTGCGGCCGACCGTTCGCACCGCGTGCCGAGCCCACCCGCGCCTGACCGTCGAACGAGAACCCGCCATGCGACATCCCCTGCAACTGCGCTGCAACCAACTGGAGCGCTCGATGCGCGCCCTGCACGACGAATGCGACCGCCTGATGCGCGAGAACGCGTTGCTGCGCGAACGGATGCAGGGCACCGGCCAGGCGGTGCAGCAGCTCGACGACGAGCTGGCGCGCATCGCCTCCGGAGTGGAGGCGGAGTCCGATCCCTTCGTGATCCGCGCCTCGTCGATGCGGATGTACTGAGCGGTACCGACCGCAGCAGAGCCTCCCATCGAAACGAAAAAGCCCCACCGAGGCGGGGCTTTCGTGGCTTGCGCGTGGCCGCTCAGGCGAATGGATCGTCCAGCACGATGGTGTCGTCGCGGTCGGCGCCGGTGGCGACGATGGCCAGGCGGCAGCCAGACAACTCCTCTACCGCGCGCAGGTAGGCACGCGCGGCGGCCGGCAGCTTGTTCCAGTCGCGGATGCCGGCGGTGGATTCCTCCCAGCCCGGAAACTCCAGGTACACCGGCTTGCACTCGGCCCAGCCGTCGGCGTCCAGCGGCGCCAGCTCGCGGCGCTTGCCGCGGTATTCGTAGGCCACGCAGACCTTGATCGACGGC
Source organism: Frateuria sp. YIM B11624 (assembly GCF_049727805.1). Classification (NCBI taxonomy): domain Bacteria; kingdom Pseudomonadati; phylum Pseudomonadota; class Gammaproteobacteria; order Lysobacterales; family Rhodanobacteraceae; genus Frateuria; species Frateuria sp. YIM B11624. The sequence continues at coordinate 63,794 of NZ_JBCNYA010000015.1, read as the reverse complement.
AGGCCATCGAGCACGTCCAGCTTGGTGATCGCCAGGCCGTTGATGCCGTTGATCTGCACCGCGCGCTTCAAGGCCACCAGGTCGATCCAGCCGCAGCGGCGCGGACGGCCGGTGCTGGCGCCGAACTCGTTGCCGACCTTGCGCAGGCGCTCGCCCATCTCGTCCTCGAGCTCGGTCGGGAACGGGCCACCGCCCACGCGCGTGGCGTAGGCCTTGCAGATGCCCAGCACATAGTCGATGTCGCAGGCGCCCACGCCGGTGCCGGCCAGCGCGCCGCCGACGGTGGTGTTGGACGAGGTGACGTAGGGATAGGTGCCGTGGTCGATGTCCAGCAGCGCGCCCTGCGCGCCTTCGAACAGGATGTTGCCGCCTTCCTTGCGCACGTCGTGCAGGATGGTGGCCACGTCGTCGACCAGCGGGCGGATGTATTCACCCCAGGCCAGCGCGTCGTCGAGCACCTTCTGGTAGTCGACCGGCTCGCTTTTAAGCCACTGGGTCAGGATGAAGTTGTGGTACTCGACCGCGGCCTTGATCTGCGCCGGGAGTTCGTGCGGGTACATCAGATCGGCCACGCGGATCGAGCGGCGGGCGACCTTGTCCTCGTAGGCCGGGCCGATGCCGCGGCCGGTGGTGCCGATCGCGCTCTTGCCGGCCGCCGCCTCGCGCGCCTTATCGACCGCGATGTGGTACGGCATGATCAGCGGCGTCGCCGGGCTGATCTTCACGCGCGGGCGCACGTCCACGCCCTGCGCCTCGAGCTCGGCGATCTCGTTGATCAGCGCCTCGGGCGAGAGCACCACGCCGTTGCCGATCAGGCACAGCGCGTCGTCGCGCAGGATGCCCGAGGGGATCAGGTGCAACACGGTCTTCTTGCCCTTGATCACCAGCGTATGGCCGGCGTTGTGGCCGCCCTGGAAGCGCGCCACGGCACTGACCCGCTCGGTCAGCAGGTCGACGATCTTGCCCTTGCCTTCGTCGCCCCACTGGGCTCCAAGGATGACGACTGACTTGCCCATGAAAGTTCTCGCTCGTTGGGTGCTCCCGCAGGAGCCGTGAGTGTGGGAAACAGGAAAAGCTTCAGCGCACCAGTTGCAGCACGGCGAGCCCGGCGATCACCGCCACCGCGCCGAACACGCGCAGCGTGCGCGGCCTGAGCTCCAGCGCCTGGCGCACCATCGACTGCCAGTGGCGCGGGGCGGCGAACAGCATCAGGCCTTCGAGCACCAGCACCAGGCACAGCGCGAGGGTGAGTTCGTGCGGCATGGCTTCAGCGCTTGGCGGCGCCGTTCTCGAAATAGCGCAGCAGTTCCGAGTCGGGCTTGAGCACCAGCGTGCCCTTGCCATCGGCGAAACCCTGCTTGTACGCCGACAGGCTTCGATAGAACGCGAAGAACTCGGGATCCTGGCCATAGGCCTGCGCGTAGATCGCCGCCGCCTGGGCGTCGCCCTGGCCGCGCACGGTCGCCGCGTCGCGCTCGGCATCGGCGCGCAGCACCTGGCCCTGGCGGTCGGCATCGGCCTTGATCTTCTCGGCCAGCTCCTGGCCGGTATAGCGCAGCTCGTTGGCCAGTTGCAGGCGCTCGGCACGCATGCGCTTGTAGACCGACTCGCTCACTTCCTCGGGCAGATCGATGCGCTTGATGCGTACGTCGACCACGGCGATGCCCAGGTTCCTGCGCGCGATGGTGTCGGTCTGCTTGCGCACGCGCTCGGTGATGTCCTTGCGGCCGCCGGCGATCAGGTCCTGCAGGGTGCGCGAATTGAACTCGAAGCGCAGCGCGTCCTTCACCACCGGGCTCAGCCGCTGTGCCGCCTGGTTGGCGTCGCCGCTGGTGGCGCGGTAGTAGGCGGCGTTGTCGGCGATCTTCCACTTCACGTAGAAGTCGACATTGACGCTCTTCTTCTCTGAGGTGAAGTAGCGCTCCGGCGGCGCATCCAGGCCCTGGATGCGGCTGTCGAAACGCACCACCTGCTGGATCAGCGGCGCCTTGAAGTGCAGACCGGGCGCGTAGTCGGTCTGCACGATGCGGCCGAACTGCAGCAGCAGCGCGCTCTGCCCCTCGCGCACCACGAAGGCGCTGTTGAGGCCCAGCAGTACCAGCAGTACCGCGATCACGATGCCGACGATCTTCATGGCTGGCTCCCCTTGTCGGCGGCGTCATCGGTGGTGACGGTGGCGGCGGTCGCAGGGCTGGCCGCCGGGGCGGGCGGCAGATTGATGATGGTGCGGCCGCCGGAGCCGTCGATCACCTTGCGGTTGCCGGCCATCACCTGCTCCATCGTTTCCAGCCACAGGCGCTTGCGGGTCACTTCCGGCGCGGCCTTGTATTCCTTCAGCAACAGGTCGAAGCGCGCGGCGTCGCCTTGCGCACGGGCGACGCGCTCGGCCTTGTAGCCGGCCGCCTCGGCGGCTATGCGCGAGGCGTCGCCGCGGGCCACCGGCACCACCTTGTTGGCGTAGGCCAGCGCACCGTTCTCGATGCTCTGCTTGTCCTCGCGCGCCTTGTTGACGTCGTCGAAGGCGTCCTTGACCTCGGCCGGCGGCGACACGTTCTGGAAGCTCACCGCGGTGACCTGCAGGCCGCAGTGGTAGCCGTCGAGGGTCTTCTGCAGGGCCTGGCTGGCCTCGCCGACCAGCGCGGCGCCTTCGCCGGAGAGGATCGTGTCCATGTCGCTGCGGCCGATCACCGAGCGCACGGCAGCCTCGGACGCCGCGGCGATGGTGTCTTCAACGTCATCCACCGCGAACAGGTAGGCGCGCGCATCGGACACCTGGTACTGCACGGTGAAGTCGATGGTGATGATGTTTTCGTCGCGGGTGAGCATGCGCACGCTGTCCTGCAGCGAGCGCACGCGGGTGGTCTCCACCTTGGTCACCGTCTCGACCGGCTGCGGCAGCTTGAAGTGGAAGCCCGGCGGCAGCGTGCGGCTGTACTGGCCGAAGCGCAGCACCACGCCGGCCTGGCGGGCGTCGATGACGGTGGCGCTGCTGAGCAGCAGCCAGGCCAGCACCAGCGCCAGCACGATGGTGATGATGCCGCCGGGGCCGCCATGCTTGCCGAGGCGTGCGCGCAGCCGCTTGAGGGCATCGTCGAGGCCCTGGTTGCCGCCGCCGGGGCGCTTGTTGCTCCAGGGATCGCGCTGGCCGTTGCCGGGCTCGTTCCAGGCCATCTCAGTCTCCTCGGGGCAAGGGGCAGGCCGGCGGGAGGGGCCGGTGGATGCGTTGCAGAATCAGGGCCATAGAGCGCAGCGTCGAGGTCGGGGTGGGTGAATCGCGGCGCGCCGCGATCGATCTCGGTGCGGGCGGACGAACGCCGCACAAACGCCGGTTAGTCTAGCAGAGGTGAATTGGCGCGTGGCCTGGTGGGCATTCCCGCGCGGCCGGTGCGGCCTCTGTCCGTGGGGAGCGGCAGCTACGGCGCGTCCGGCGAACCCAGCACGTCGCGCAGCAGCGCGGCATCCTGCGGATGGCCGCCGCCCAGCGGCGCGATCACGCTGCGCGGCGCATCGATCTGCAGGCGCCAGCCGTGCTCGTCCACCGATTCCCCGGCGATGGCGCCGGCGGCGCGCAGGCGCGCATGCAGGCGCCCGGCCGAAAGCGGCAGTTGCAACTCGGTCTGCACGCGCTCGCCGCCGAGCCGCTCGCCCAGGGCCTGGCGCAGCAGCTCCAGTCCTTCGCCGGTACGGGCGGAAAGCCAGACCTGGGTGGGCCGGCCCTCGCCGTCGCGCACGATGCGCGGCTCGGTGCCGGGGCGGGCGCCGGCCTCGCCTTCCCGCAGCACATCGATCTTGTTCATCACATGGAGTTGCGGCACGTCGCCGGCGCCGATCTCCTCCAGCACGCCGTCGACCACGCGGTGCAACCGCTCGCGCTCCTCGTCGGCCGCGTCGCTGACGTGCAGCAACAGGTCGGCGTCGCGTGCCTCGGCCAGGGTCGCGCGGAAGGCGGCCACCAGGTCGTGCGGCAACTCGCGGATGAAGCCCACAGTGTCAGCGAGCACCGCCGGGCCGCAGGACAGGTCCTCGATCTTGCGCACGGTCGGGTCGAGCGTGGCGAACAGCAGGTTCGCGGCGAACACGTCGCCTTCGGTCAGCGCATTGAACAAGGTGGACTTGCCGGCGTTGGTGTAGCCGACCAGCGCCACCCGCGGCACCGTGTTGCGCAGGCGCGCGCGGCGCTGCTGGGTGCGCTGCACCTGCACCCGCTCCAGGCGCCGGGTGAGCATCTTCACGCGCTCGCCGAGCAGGCGGCGGTCGGTTTCCAGCTGCGTTTCGCCGGGGCCGCGCAGGCCGATGGCGCCGCCGCGCTGGCGCTCCAGGTGGGTCCAGCCGCGCACCAGCCGCGTGGCCAGGTGCTTGAGCTGGGCCAGCTCCACTTCCAGCTTGCCTTCGTGCGAGCGGGCGCGCTGCGCGAAGATATCCAGGATCAACCCGGCACGGTCGACCACGCGCACGGCGAGCAGCTTTTCCAGGTTGCGCTCCTGCACCGGGGTCAGCAGATGGTCGACCAGGACCACGTCCGCTTCGGTGGCGCGCACGGCCTCGGCGACCTCTTCGGCCTTGCCGGTGCCGATGTAGTAGCGGGGGTTGGGGTCCTCGACGCGCGCGGCGACGCTGGCGAGCACCTCCGCACCGGCCGAACGCACCAGTTCGGCGAACTCCTCCGCGCGGCGGGCGGCGTCGCCCTCGCCGCGGGCGTGCGGCAGGACGAGTACGGCGCGTTCGCCTTTCTTTTGTCTATCGAACACTAGGTTGGCGTGGCCTGTGGATGCATGCCGTCGGCGCAGCGCCGGTGGCTGGGGTCGGGGGCGGCATTGTATGCCGATCGCCGCCCCCACGACGGCAAGGCCGCATGCGCGACCGCCGCCGACGGGCCAGGCAACCCGCCGGCGGCATGCAACGCCTTGCCTGGGTCAGTCCTCGCCCTCGGCGGACGTGGCGTGTGCGTCGACGTGGCCTTCGTGGCCGTTGCCCATGCGCACGTTGCGGCTGGGTACGACGGTGGAGATGGCGTGCTTGTAGACCATCTGGCTCACCTGGTTGCGCAGCAGCACCACGAACTGGTCGAACGATTCGATCGTTCCCTGCAGCTTGATGCCGTTGACCAGGTAGATGGCGACCGGAACGCGCTCACGGCGAAGTGCGTTGAGAAACGGATCCTGCAATGACTGCCCTTTGGACATGTTGTTGTACCCCCTCGCGAACCTGCGCGGGCCGGAGAAAAGTCGCGCACGTGGCGACCGGCCCAAGTCGAGGGGATATTAACCGCTTTTAAATGGCGGGCGGAAGCTGGGGAACCGCGACGCATGCCGCTTTTGCCAGAAGCGGCCTCTACAGGAACAGATCCAGCGCGCGGCAGGCACGGCCGGGCAGGTCCGCCTGGTCCGGATCGAGCACGCGCGCGTCCAGTTCCGCGCGCAGCCAGGTGATCTGCCGCTTGGCCAGCTGGCGGGTGGCGAAGATGCCCTTGTCGCGGAAGGTCGCCGTATCGGTGATGCCGTCCAGGTGCTCCCAGGCCTGGCGGTAACCGACCGCGCGCAGCGCCGGCAGGCCCGGATCCAGGTCACCGCGCGCGCGCAGCGCACGCACCTCGTCCAGGAAGCCCGCCGCCAGCATGGCGTCGAAGCGTTGCTCGATGCGGGCATGCAGTTCGCCGCGGTCGGCCGGCAGCAGCGCCAGCTTGAGCACGCGCCAGGGAAAACGCTCGCCGCTGCCGCCGGTCTGCTGACCGGAAAGCGGCCGGCCGGTCAGCTCGATCACTTCCAGCGCGCGCTGCAGGCGCTGGGCGTCGTTGGGACCGATGCGCGCCGCGGCGACCGGATCCAGCGTGGCCAGCCGCGCATGCAATGCGGGCCAGCCATGCACGGCCGCCTCGCCGGCCAGGCGCGCGCGGATTCCGGGTGCCGCATCGGGCAATGCCGAAAGTCCACGCTGCAGCGCACGGAAATACAGCCCGGTGCCGCCGACCAGCAGCGGCACGCGGCCCTGTGCCTGGATGCGCGCCATGGCGGCCAGCGCATCGGCGCGGAAGTCGGCCGCCGAGTAAGGCTCGGCCGGATCGCGCAGGTCCAGCAGCGCGTGCGGGTGTCGCGCCAGCGTGGCGGCATCGGGTTTGGCGGCGCCGATGTCCAGCCCGCGATAGACCAGCGCCGAGTCCACGCTCACCAGTTCCACCGCAAAGCGCTCGCGCAGCGCACAGGCCAGCGCGGTCTTGCCCGATGCGGTCGGGCCCATCAGGAATACGGCAGGCGGGCGCGCATCGGCAGGCATCGGCGCATTGTAGGTGGCGCGCGCAGGGACTCCACCGCGGCGTGGAAAAGCTTCTTCGAGTGAAGTGGATCACGTTCTCGGGGGTGCCTTGCCCGCCAGCGGCTTGCCTGCGCACCTGCGGGGGCGCACCATCGACATACGGCGACACATAGAATTCACGCCATGGCGCACCGAATCGACGCGGAACACGACCAGGAAGGTGGGCACGGGGCTGTCATCAGTCATCGTCCAGGCGCTGCCGCGCCCGCAGCCAGCGTCCGTCCGGCGGCCCAGCCCGTTCCCCTGCGCCCCGCGCAGGAGGAGCCAGAGGCGAGCCGCAAGCCGATCTGGGACAAGAACAACTTCGGCTTCTGGCTGACGGTGTGCGTCCTCATCAGCCTGGCCTTCTCGATCGTCTGGCGCTCGCTCGGCTGAGTTGCACGGCCGGCTTCGCGGCGGCCCTATAATCATCGTCTTCCCCGCCCGCCTTCGCGGGCCAGACGATGGTGTCCCATGCCGCAGACGATGAAAGCCCTGGTCAAGCGCAAGCCCGAACAGGGCATCTGGATGGAAGAGGTGCCGGTTCCGCAGATCGGCCCCAACGAGGTGTTGATCAAGGTCGAGAAGACCGCCATCTGCGGCACCGACCTGCACATCTACAAGTGGGACGAATGGTCCCAGCGCACGATCCCGCAGGGCCTGACCATCGGCCACGAGTTCGTCGGCCGCATCGCCGAACTCGGCAGCGCGGTGACCGGCTACAAGGTGGGCGACCGCGTCTCGGCCGAGGGCCACATCGTCTGCGGGCACTGCCGCAACTGCCGCGCCGGCCGCCAGCACCTGTGCCCCAACACGGTGGGCATCGGCGTCAACCGCAATGGCGCCTTCGCCGAGTTCGTTGCGGTGCCGGCCTCCAATCTCTGGCCGATTCCCGACCAGATCCCATCGGAGCTGGCCGCCTTCTTCGATCCCTACGGCAACGCCGCGCACTGCGCGCTCGAGTTCGACCTGATCGGCGAGGACGTGCTGATCACCGGCGCCGGCCCGATCGGCATCATCGCCGCAGGCATCGCCAAGCACGTGGGCGCACGCAACGTAGTGGTCACCGACGTCAACGACTACCGCCTGAAACTGGCCGCCGACATGGGCGCCACCCGCGTGGTCAACGTGGCCAACCAGTCGCTGCGCGAGGTGGTCAAGGACCTGCACATGGAAGGCTTCGACGTGGGCCTGGAAATGAGCGGCAACCCGCGCGCCTTCAACGACATGCTCGACGTGATGTACCACGGCGGCAAGATCGCCCTGCTGGGTATCCAGCCCAAGGGCGCGGGTATCGACTGGGACAAGGTGATCTTCAAGGGGCTCACCCTGCAGGGCATCTACGGCCGGCGCATGTACGAGACCTGGTACAAGATGACCCAGATGGTGCTGACGGGCTTCCCGCTGCAGAAGGTACTGACCCACCAGATCGCCATCGACGATTTCCAGAGGGGCTTCGACCTGATGGACGCCGGCCAGTGCGGCAAGGTGGTCTGCTCCTGGACCTGAGCCAGGGCTGCCATCCGCGCCACCAACCGCCTTTTTGCCGGATGTCGTTCTCGCCTGTCCAGGATGTGATGTCCGGGCCGGCGCACTTCGCCCTTGCCGCCGCATTCGAGACTGGAGACCCACCGTGACCTACACCGCCCGCGACCGCTACGCCGCCGAACTGGAGTCCATCCGCGAGCAGGGCCTGTTCAAGGGCGAGCGCATCATCGTCTCGCCGCAGTCCGCGGAGATCGAGCTGGCCAACGGCCGCAAGGTGCTCAACTTCTGCGCCAACAACTACCTGGGGCTGGCCGACCACCCGGACGTGATCGCCGCCGCCAAGCACGCGCTGGACACGCACGGCTTCGGCATGGCCTCGGTGCGCTTCATCTGCGGCACGCAGGACCTGCACAAGCAGCTCGAGGCGAAGATCGCCGCATTCTTCGGCACCGAGGACACCATCCTCTACGCCGCCTGCTTCGACGCCAACGGCGGCCTGTACGAGCCGCTGCTGGGCGAGGAGGACGCGATCATTTCCGATGCGCTCAACCACGCCTCGATCATCGACGGCATCCGCCTGTGCAAGGCCAAGCGTTTCCGCTACGCCAACTGCGACATGGCGGACCTGGAAAAGCAGTTGCAGGCGGCCGACGCCGCCGGCGCGCGCACCAAGCTGATCACCAGCGACGGCTCGTTCTCCATGGACGGCTTCATCGCGCCGCTGGACCGGATCACCGCCTTGGCGAAGAAATACAACGCGATGGTGCACATCGACGAATGCCACGCGACCGGCTTCCTCGGCGCCACCGGCCGCGGTTCGGCCGAGGTGCATGGCGTGATGGACCAGATCGACCTCTTCACCGGGACGTTGGGCAAGGCGCTGGGCGGCGCACTGGGCGGCTTCACCACGGGCCCTAAGGAAGTGATCGAGCTGCTGCGCCAGCGCTCGCGGCCCTATCTGTTCTCCAACTCGCTGCCGCCACATGTGGTGGCCGCCGCGATCAAGGTAGTCGACATGCTGGTCTCGGCTGGCGAGCTGCGCACGCGGGTGCAGGACAACACCGCCTACTTCCGCAAGGCGATGACTGAAGCCGGTTTCGACATCAAGCCGGGCGTGCACCCGATCGTGCCGGTGATGATCTACGACGCGCCCAAGGCGCAGGCGATGGCCGCCGCATTGCTGGAGGAAGGTATCTACGTCACCGGCTTCTTCTATCCGGTGGTGCCGCAGGGCCAGGCGCGCATCCGCACGCAGATGAGCGCGGCGCATACCCGCGAGCACCTGGACCGCGCGATCGCCGCGTTCACCAAGATCGGCAAGCAGCTTGGCGTGATCGGCTGAGCAGGCCCCGTCCGCCGGCCCTGCCGCCGTTTGGCCGCAGGGCCAGGCGCGCACGCCCGGCACGTCGTCCTCATTTGTTCCCTGGAGGGAACAGGCTCAGTTCGGGGCGATAGCGCCACGTTTCGGTCTCCGCCGAGCGCACGGCCGAGGCATAGTCCGCCAGCGCGGCATCGTTGCCCGCCAGCAAGCCGGCAACGTCGAGGTCGAAGCGATCGAAGCTGGCCCAGTCCTCGCGCGAAACCATCAACATGTATTGCGGGGTCTCGCCGCCGGCAACCAGCCGGTACCAGGTGTGCACCGGCGCGCCGGGCGACGATGCCAGTGGGTGGCGCGTCGCGCGCACCGCGCGTTCGAAGCGCGCCTCGGCTCCGGGGCGCAGGTGGAACACGGTTACCTGGACCGTCGCGGCTGGCGTGCCCTGCTCCAGCGGCGTGCCGGTGCCCAGTCCGGGCAGCAGCGCGTAGGTGGGCCGCGCCAGCGGAGTGGCAAGCGGCAGTACGTTCGCCTCCGCATCGGTCGCGTCGCCAGCCGGATCCACCCGGTGGTCGAACGCGGCGAAGGGCCGTCCCACGCTGGCGTCCACGAACTGGCCGGCACGGGGTCCATCGACAATGGTCCAGCCGTACCAGACGAGTGGATCGCGATGCTGCCGATGCCAATCCAGGTGCCGGCGGTAACCCTGTTCGAAAGCCTGCTGCATGCCGGCCATGGGGCGGTAGAAATAGAAGTGCGCCGCGCCTCCCTCCTTGGCGGCAAGCGAAGAGGCGGCGGACAACAGCGCCAGGGCCAGCAGTCCCCGTCGAACGGAATGGCGAATCGGCATGGCAAGCTCCGTTGAAAAGCATGATGGCTGCAGTGTCGGCTTGTCCCTCACCGGCGGCCATGCGAATCTTTTTGACGCCCGCGAAAAACGTTTTGAGGCGACGTCGTGAACCTGGAACTGCGCTACCTTCCCGCTTTCCGCGCCGTCTGCGAGACGGGCAGCCTGCGCGCGGCCGCCGCGGTCATGCACCGCACCGAGCAGGCGGTGAGCTACCAGCTCAAGCGGCTGGAGGAACGCCTCGGCACGACCTTGTTCGACCGTGGTGTGGGCCGCCTCGTGCCCAATGCACGCGGCAAGCGATTGCTCGACTTCTGCCGCGACATGCATCGCGACTGGTCGCGTGTGCTCGATGAACTGGACGATCCGGCAGACAGAGACACGCTGCTGCGCATCGCCGCCGTCAGCGGCTTCGGCCGCTACGTGCTGCTTCCGATGTTCCGTGACGGCCCGCTCGCGGAGGTGGCGCTGCGCATGCATTACCCGGCGGCTCCGCAAGTAATGCGCAGCGTCGCGGACGGCACCGCGGACCTTGGCTTCGTGCATTGCCCGCAGCCGTCCGGGTCGCTCGCGTGCGAGGTCATTACCGAGGAGGAACTGGTCCTTGTCGCGCCCGCCGGCGTGAATCCCTCCCCGCTGGAGCAACTGCCCGCGCAATCCTTCGTCACCTACGACGAGAGCGACTACGTGTTCGCCACCTGGTTCGCACAGGTAAGCGGCACGGCCACGCCCATCCTGCGATGCACGGCGCACTTCGAGGAACTGGAAGAAGTGCTCGAATGGGTGGCGGATGGGCGGGGGCTGTCGATCGTGCCGGCAGACTGCGCCGCGGCAGCCGTCGCCGACGCCAAGCTCGCCCTGCTGCGCTGGCCGGGACGGCGTTGCTCCAATGCCATCTACGCCGTGCGCGACCCGGCGGTCACGCTGCCATCCGCTGCGGAAACGCTGCTGCATCTGCTGCGGACGCGTGAGGGCATGGCGCTCAGCGTCGCCTGAGCGCGACGACCTCGTCTTCCGTCAGGTGCCGCCACTGCCCCTTGGGCAGGTCTCCCAGCACAAGCGGGCCGATCGCCACGCGGACCAGCCGCAGCACGCCAATTCCGTGGGCAGCGAGCAGGCGACGAATGTGCCGGTTGCGCCCCTCGTCCAGCACGATCTCCAGCCAGGCGTTCTTCCCGCCGGCGCGCAGCGGAACGACCCGGCGCGCGGCGAGCCGCTCGCCCTGGTCGATCACGCCCGCGCGCAACCGCTCCAGCAACGCCTCTTCCGGAATGCAATCGACCTGCACGTGGTAGGTCTTGTCGCAGTGCATGGCGGGATCGGTGATGCCGGCAGCCCAAAGGGTGTCGTTGCTCAACAGCAGCAGGCCCTCGCTGGCCTTGTCCAGCCGGCCGACCGGACCGAGCCAGGGCAGCCCGGCGGCGGCAAGCGCATCGTAAACGGTGGCGCGGCCATGCTCGTCCGCCGCGCTGACCACCAGGCCGCGCGGCTTGTTGAACATCACATAGAACGATTGCGCAACGCCGAGTGGCTGGCCGTCGACGGTGATGCCGCCCTGCCCTGCGCGCACGGGATGCTGCGGATCGCGCACCACCCTTCCTTCCAGGGCGACCCTGCCTGCGCGGATCCATCGTTCGGCCTCGCTGCGCGAACAGACGCCCTGCTTCGACAGCACGCGCGCCAATCCGTGGCGTGGGACACCGGCTGATAGGGGTGGGCGTGGAATGCGGGACATCCGGGGCAAGCGTATCGGCGCCGCGGGAGCGGTCGCAAGGATGATGGCTTCATGCCCGGCGCAGGCGGCATTCGCAGGCGACCGGCAACCTGCAGGCGAGGCAAAAGAAAAGCCCGGCCGAAGCCGGGCTTTTCCTGTTGCGTGTGCAGTCCTGTTACTGCTGGACCTGCAGTTCCGTGCGGCGGTTGCGCGCGCGGCCCGAGTCGGTGTCGTTGCTGTCGATCGGGTCGGCCTCACCATGGCCGATCGGGCCTTCCAGGCGGCTGGCATCGATGCCATGCGAGGTCAGGTAGTCGTACACGATCTTAGCGCGACGCTCGGACAGCGACTGGTTGTAGGCGTCGGTGCCCACCGAGTCGGTGTAGCCGGCGACGGTCACGTGCACCTGCGGATAACGCTGCAGGGTGTCGACGGCCTGGTCGAGGATCGCCACCGAGTCGGAGCTCGGCTCGGCCAGCGACTTGCTGATCTCGCTGGCGTCGACGTGGCCCTTCTTCGGATAATCGAACTTGAAGTTCACGCCGCGCAGGTCGATCACGACCTTCTGCGGGCAGCCATCCGGACCGACGATGGTGCCGGCGGCAGTGGCCGGGCACTTGTCGTCGCAGTCGTTCACGCCGTCGTTGTCGGCGTCCTGGGTGGAGCAGTCGTTGACCGGAGCCGGCGGCGGAGCGGCGGCCGGCTGCGGGGCAGCGGCAGGCTCACCGAAACGCGACACGATGCTGAAGCCCAGGAACCAGTCGCCGTAGCCGTCTTCCGCAGGCTGGCTCTTGTCGTCGAAGTCATAGCGGTAGCCGGTCTCGATGCGGATGTCCGAGCTCTCGGCGACGGTCTTGGACACGCCCACGCCCAGTTCGGCGGCCGGCGACCAGCCATGGTCGCCCGAGTTCAGGTGGTAGCTGCCCATCACGCCGGCGAGCACGTACGGACGCCAGGCATTCCAGTCGCCAGCGTAAAAGCGCGCGGCGACGCCGACGTTGTTGTTCGCCCAGTTGCCGCCGCCCACCGCGGTATCACGGTTGCGCTTGGTGCGGTCGAAGAACAGGTCGATGGAGGCGTTCGGAGCGACGAAACGACCAACGCCCAGGCCGTAATAGAACTGGCGGCTGTTGGTGTTGCGATCGGTGTCGTTGTAGTAACCGCCAAGGGTGGGGGCGATATACCAACGGCCGTCATAATCGCCCGTGCTGGACGTGGCGGCGGCGGCACCGGCGGCATCGGCAGTATTGTCCTGCGCGTGAACGGCACCTACGCCGCCCAGGGCCAAGGCAATAAGAAAATACAAGCCCTTACGTTTCATCAGGTGTCTCCTTCATTTATTGGTGTTCGCAGCCGTTTCACCTCATACGGACCGCGCGTCAAACTCACTTTGACTTTCTGGAAGCTTGAGCCGCCCCCTCGCTTCTGTCCCTACGGGCAAGCGGCACGGATTGTAGCAAAACCGTTAAGCCGTTCACGCCCGCGTAGGTTCCCTGGTGAGGACTTGTTCAGCAAAGCCCTTTATCCATTGCCGCCTGTGTGGCGTGGATATGGCGTGAAAATGAGAAAGCCCCGGCCGCAGCGGCCGGGCTTTCTGTGGAACGCATTACAGATGTCTGGCTGATTCAGCCGGACCGGCAATAGCGCTAACTGTCCTCAAAGCGTGAAAAGACCGAGGAAGCGCTGGATCGGCATCGCGTCGAGCGTCGCCGCGTCGGCCGTGGCCTCCAGGATGGCCTTGACGCGGTGTGCCGGCAGGTGGCCGCGCAGGGCCGCCTCGAACTTCCTGAGCAACACCGGGATGCCCTCGGCGCGGCGCTTGCGGTGACCGATCGGGTAATCGATCGAGACCTTCTCGGTGGACGATCCGTCCTTGAAGAACACCTGCACCGAATTGCCGATGTAGCGCTTGTCCGGATCGAAGTAATCCTTGGTGAACTGCGGGTTCTCGCGGACTTCCATCTTCGCGCGCAAGGCATCGATGCGCGTGTCCGCGGCGACGTCGTCGTTGTAGTCCTCGGCGGTAAGCCGGCCGAAGATCAACGGCACCGCCACCATGTACTGGATGCAGTGGTCGCGATCGGCGTAATTGGCCAGCGGGCCAGTCTTGTCGATGATGCGCACGCCCGCTTCCTGCGTCTCGATCACCACCTTCTCGATCTGGTCGATCCTGCCGGCCACCTGCGCGTGCAGCTGCATGGCGCATTCGACGGCGGTCTGCGCATGGAACTCGGCCGGGAAGCTGATCTTGAACAGCACGTTCTCCATCACGTAGCTGCCGAAGGGGCGCTCGAACTCGAACGCATTGCCCTTGAAGGCGACGTCGTAGTAACCCCAGGTCTTGGCGCTGAGCGCCGACGGGTAGCCCACCACGCCGCGGTACACCGCATTGATCGCATGGGTCACCGCACGGCGGCAGGCGTCGCCCGCGGCCCAGCTCTTGCGCGGCCCGGTGTTGGGCGCGTGGCGGTAGGTACGCAGCGCGCCGTTGTCGATCCAGCTGTGCGACACGGCGGTGGTGATCTGCTCCTTGCTGCCGCCGAGCATCGCGGTGGCGACCGCGGTCGAGGCCAGGCGCACCAGGATCACGTGGTCCTGGCCGACGCGGTTGAAGCTGTTCTTGAGCGCGTAGCAGCCCTGGATCTCGTGCGCCTTGATGGCGTAGCCGAGCACGTCGCGCACGGTGAACGGCTGGCCGCCCTCGCGTTCCGCCTTGCGGCTGAGGTAATCGGCCACCGACAGGATGGCGCCCAGGTTGTCCGACGGATGGCCCCACTCGGCCGCGAGCCAGGTGTCGTTGAAGTCGAGCCAGCGGATCTGCGTGCCGATGGCGAAAGCACCCTGCACCGGATCGAGTTCATGGCTGGTGCCCGGCACGCGGGTGCCGCCCGGCAGGTCGGCGCCCGGCACCAGCGGCCCCAGGTGCTTGACGCACTCCGGGAACTTCATCGCCAGCATCGCCGTGCCCAGCGAATCCAGCAGCATGTAACGCGCGGTGTCGTAGGCCTCCTTGGACTCGATCCGATAGTCGGCCACGTAGTTGGCGACGTCGACCATCGGCTGGTCGGGATCGGGGCGGACGGCGGAGCGGATGTCGTGGGCACTCATGGGGCTTCTCGCGGCGGGAAAAACCGCCATTGTATCCGGCCATCCGCACGACTGCCGCATCGGCCACCCTTGCAGCCGCCGCGTCCGCGGCCGACGAGCGCTTGACCGTCACCGGCGCCGCCCCGACAATCGCCACACCCAAAGGGGAGTAGTTCCGGAGCCGTCACGGCTCCGTGCGGTGGTCGTCATCACGGGCGCGTTTCGTGCCCCGGTCACCCCGGCGAGTTCCTTTCGCGAACGAGACTTTTGCGGTGGCGACGGGCCTTTGCGCGTGTCCTTCGTCATCGCCACGAGTCACGCGCGGACATCCCATCGATGGAACTCAGCGGCACCGACTTCTTCTCCGGCCTCCTGGCCATCATCCTGCTCGACCTCGTGCTCGCCGGCGACAACGCGATCGTGATCGCGCTGGCCGCACGCAACCTACCCAAGACGTTGCAGAGGAAGGCCGTTTTCTGGGGCACCTTCGGCGCCGTGGCCGTGCGCGTGGCGCTGACCGCGATCGTGGTCTACCTGCTCAAGCTGCCCGGCCTGATGCTGGCCGGCGGCCTGCTGCTGCTGCCGATCGCGTGGAAGCTGATCAAGCCGGGCGAAGAAGGCGGGCACGAGGTGGATGCCGCCAACAGTTTCTGGGCGGCGCTGCGCACCATCGTGGTGGCCGACGCGCTGATGGGGCTGGACAACGTGCTGGCGATCGCCGGCGCATCCAAGGGCCACCTGGGACTGGTGGTGCTCGGCCTGCTGATCAGCGTGCCGCTGGTGGTGTGGGGCTCGACGCTGATCCTCAAGCTGATCGAGCGCTTCCCGGTCATCGTCTACATTGGCGCAGGCGCCATCGCGTGGACGGCCGGCCGCATGATTGCCCATGATCATCTGCTGAGCGGATGGTTCGAGCCACGCCCGTGGTGCGGCTACGCGCTGGATGCGCTGCTCATTGCACTCATCTGCGGCGGCGGCTGGCTGGCGCAGCGCCGCCGGGCGCGAGCCGCCTGATGGCAAAAGCGCGGCCGCTCTCGGCCGCGCTTCTCTCTCTCACCAGCGCAGGTTGACGAACGCCGACGGCCCGCTCAGTGTCATGTCCAGGTCTGCGTCGTACATGCGCCTGTTCCAGTGCAGCTTGATCTGGCTGTAGCCGTATTCCAGGCCGAAACCCAGGTTCTGCCAGGGCAGCCATTCCACGCCGAGCGCGGCGTTGTAGATATGCCCGCTGATGCGCCCGCCGTTCTTGCGCACGCCCGAGGCATCGAGGTACATGCGCCAGTTGTCGTTGAAGGCGTGCCGCCAGCCCAGCTGCAGCATCGGCGCCCATGCGCTGTCGTTGCTGGTGCTCGTCACCGAGACCGGCTGCGGGCCGCCCGGGCCCGGGTCATAGGCACCATCGCCCGCCAGTGCGGTCTTCACCCGGTACCAGCCGGCCCCCAGGCCTACGCCGTAGGCATCGTTGCCCTGCCCGAACCACCAGCGCCAGGCGGCGCTGCCGAAGTCGAAATCCAGCTTGGCGCGCACGTCGGCGTTGGCGCTGTAGTTCACACCGTCGTAGGTGATGTCGCGCGCCAGCACCTGGTGGCTGGTGCGGTCGATGCTGTAGTAGTCCAGCGCCAGGCCCTGGTGATCGCCGAGCAGGAAGTCGGCGCGCACGCGCGGCACGGTCTTGTCCTGCTTGAAGCCCAGGTCGTCCTCGAGATTGATCTTGCCGCTGAGCGTGTCGCTCGGGTCGGCCAGGGTCACGTCGGTGTCCATGTTGGCGAAGTAGCCGCCCAAACGCACGCTTACGCGATCCGGCAGCGCGGTGGAATCCTGTGCCATGGCGGCACTGCTCGCCAGCGCGAGCGGAACCAGCAAAAAGCCCGCGCCGAGCGCGGACCGAGATGGACGCTTCGTTGTATGCGGCATGCGGAGACTCTCTCGGGGAAGGCGTGCCATGGTGACGGCCTCCCCGTGGACAGGCCGTGGATATGGCAGTCCCTCCGCAGTGCTCCAAAACAACGGCGCCGATGGTTTGCGGCGCGAGCTGCGGTTCTCTCCATGGGACCTTGGGCGAGTTCCCCCGCGAGCCCCGCCCCTCACCCCAACCCTCTCCCCGCAGGGGAGAGGGCTTCATGGCAACTGCAACGCGTCAGCGCTTCTCGATCGGCACGTAGCTCTGGTCTTCGGGGCCGGTGTAGTTCGCGCTGGGGCGGATGATCTTGCCGTCCTGGCGCTGCTCGATCACGTGCGCGCTCCAGCCGGAGGTGCGTGCGATGACGAACAGCGGCGTGAACATGGCGGTGGGCACGCCCATCATGTGGTAGGCACTGGCCGAGTACCAGTCGAGATTCGGGAACATCTTCTTGAGCTCCCACATCAGCTTCTCGATGCGCTCGGACACCTCGAACAGGGTCGGGTTGCCACCCTCGGTGCAGAGCTTGCGCGAGATCTCCTTGATGATCTCGTTACGCGGATCGGACACCGTGTACACCGGATGGCCGAAGCCGATGATGATTTCCTTGCGTTCCACGCGCGCGCGGATGTCCGCCTCGGCGTCGTCGGCATTGCGGTAGCGGGCGATGATCTCCATCGCCACCTCGTTGGCGCCGCCGTGCTTGGGACCGCGCAGCGCGCCGATCGCGCCGGTGATGGCCGAGTACATGTCCGAGCCGGTGCCGGCGATCACGCGGGCGGTGAAGGTCGAGGCGTTGAACTCGTGCTCGGCGTACAGCACCAGCGACTTGTCCAGCGCGTTGGCGTGCAGCTCGCTCGGCGCCTTGCCGTGCAGCAGGTGCAGGAAGTGCGCGGCGATCGACTCGTCGTCGGTCTCGGTCTCCACGCGCTTGCCGTTGTGGCTGAAGTGATACCAGTACAGCAGCATCGAACCGAAGCTCGCCATCAGGCGGTCGGCGATGTCGCGCGCGCCGGTGAGGTTGTGATCTTCCTTCTCCGGCAGCACGGTGCCCAGCACCGAGCAGCCGGTGCGCAGCACGTCCATCGGATGGGTCGCCGCCGGCAGCAGCTCCAGCGCGCCCTTGACCGGCGCCGGCAGGCCGCGCAGGCGCTTGAGCTTGGCCTTGTAGTTCTGCAGCTCGCGCCAGTTCGGCAGCACGCCGTGCACCAGCAGGTAGGCCACTTCCTCGAAGCAGCCCTTGGCGGCCAGATCGTGGATGTCATAGCCACGGTAGTGCAGGTCGTTGCCGCTGCGGCCGACCGTGCACAGCGCGGTGTTGCCGGCGGGAACGCCGGACAGTGCGACGGATTTCTTCGCCTTGGGGAGGGTTTGCTCGGTCATCGGGGGTTCTCCTTGAGACTTGCGTATGCGGAGACGGAACCAGCGCCCGTCCGCGCGAATGGCTGCAGGCCAGGGGCCTGCGGGACTGCCGGTCAGCCCTTGCTGTCGGCGAACAGCGCGTCGAGCTTGTCCTCGTAGGCGTGGTAGCCGAGGAAGTCGTACAGCTCCTCGCGCGTCTGCAAGGTGTCGATGATGCCCTTCTGCGTGCCTTCGCGGCGCACGGTCTCGTAGAAGTTCAGCGCCGCCTTGTTCATCGCGCGATAGGCGCCGCAGCAGTAAAGCGCGATGTCCACGCCGGCCGAGCCCAGCTCGTCGGTGGTGAAGAACGGCGTGGATCCGAACTCGGTGAGGTTGGCCAGGATCGGCACCTTCACCGCCGCCTTGAAGCGGCGGTAGTCGTCCAGGGTTTTCATCGCCTCGGGGAAGATCATGTCGGCGCCGGCCTCGACGTAGGCACAGGCGCGCTCGATCGCCGAGTCGATGCCTTCGACCGCCGCCGCGTCGGTACGCGCCATGATCACGAAGCCCGGGTCGGTGCGCGCATCGACCGCCGCCTTGACCCGATCGACCATCTCCGCCTTCGACACCACCTCCTTGCCGGGGCGATGGCCGCAACGCTTCTGGCCGACCTGGTCCTCCATGTGCACCGCTGCCACGCCGACGTTGATGAAGGAGCGGATCGTGCGCGCGATGTTGAACGCGCCGCCCCAGCCGGTATCGATGTCCACCAGCAGCGGCAACTGTGTGGCGTCGACGATGCGGCGCGCGTCGGTGAGCACGTCTTCCATGGTGCTGATGCCGAGGTCCGGCATGCCCAGCGAATTGGCGGCCACGCCGCCGCCGGAAAGGTAGAGCGCCTTGTAGCCGACGCGCCTGGCCATCAGTCCGGCATAGGCGGTGATCGCGCCCATTACCTGCAGCGGCTGCTCGGCGGCGAGAGCGGCGCGGAAACGCGCGCCGGGGGATGCTTGGCTTGCCATGTCGCCTCCGGGGAAAAGGGCATTTTAGCGTACCGGGGGCGCAGGGCTTCGCGGCGCCCCACCGGGACGGGACGGTTCATACCGCACGGGCCTCGGCTCGCCTTTGTGGGAAGCGCTTCTCCCGTCATCCCAAGGGCGTCGTCCACCCGTCCGCAGGATCTTGCGAACCCTTCCCACATTGGCCACAGTCGCCCCATGAGCACATCGACTCCGCTGGCGACACGCATTCTCTGGGGCCTGGTCATCGGCGTGGTGGCCGCCGTGGCCACGCTGGGCATCGGGCAGTTCCATCCGGCCACGCTGCAGGCCATGCAGGCGGTGTCCACGGCGGTGCTGGACCCGTTCGGGCAGGTCTTCCTGCGCATGCTGTTCTTCGTGGTGATCCCGCTGGTGTTCGCCTCGCTGGCTTCCGGCGTGGCGCAACTGGGCCGACTGGACCGACTCGGACCACTGGCGCTGCGCACGTTCGGGTTGTTCGCGGCGAACATGCTGATCGGCGTGGCGATCGGCCTGCTGATGATGAATCTGCTGCAGCCGGGCCATCACCTGGCCGAAGGCGCGCGAGCGCTGCTGATGCAGGAGTACGGCGGTGGCGCCATGCAGGCCGTCCAGCGCAAGGCCGAACAGCCGGGCCTTAGCCTGGCCGTGTTGGTCGAGATGTTCATGCCGCGCAACCTGTTCGGCGCCTTCGTCGGCAACAGCCGAAATGCGCTGGGCGACGTGCTGCCGCTGATCGTCTTCGCGATCCTGGTGGGCGCGGCCGCCACCGCCCTGCCCGAGGACAAGCGCCGCAAGGTGCAGGACGGGCTGGATACGCTGAGCGAGCTGATGACCGGCATCGTCGGCTTCGCCCTGCGCCTGGCGCCGTATGCGGTGCCTGCGATGATCTACAGCGTGATCGTCAAGGTCGGCGTGGACGTGCTGCTGATCCTGTCGGTGTTCGTGGTCGGTTGCGCGGTGGCGCTGATGCTGCACCTGTTCGGCACCATGTCGCTGTGGCTGCGCTTCCTGGCCCGGCGCTCCCCGCTCGGCTTCTTCCGCCAGATCCGCCCGCTGCTGGTCACCGCCTTCTCCACCAGTTCCAGCAGCGCGTGCCTGCCCGCCTCGCTGGCGGTGGCGCACGACGAGCTCAAGCTCTCGCCCAGTACCGCCGGCTTCGTGCTGCCGCTGGGCGCGACCATGAACATGAGCGGCACGGCGCTGTTCGAGGGCTGCGTGGTGCTGTTCGTGGCGCAGGCGTTCGGCATCGAGCTGTCCTTGCTGCACCAGGGCGTGTTGATGCTGCTGGCGGTGCTGAGCGCGGTCGCGGTCGCCGGCATCCCGGGTGGCTCGCTGCCGCTGATTGCGGGCCTGCTGGCCACTTTCGGGGTGCCGCCGGAGGGCATCGGCATCGTGCTCGGCGTGGATCGCATCCTTGACATGTTGCGCACCACCGTCAACGTCGGCAGCGATATCGTTACCGCCGCGGTGGTGGACCGGCAGGTGCGCCCAGCCGCCGCAGCCGCCGCCTGACGGCAAACCCCGCGGCAGGCCGGCACCACCGGACCGGCACGCCAGCCCGGCCACCGCCAAGCCATAGCCTTTATCAATCGGTACCATCCCGACAATCAATTGGATTGATCGGTTATGGAAGCCTATGCTTTGTCGGGCCAACTACTACCACCAACGAGGAAACAGCGATGTCCTTGATCAACACCGAAGTCAAACCCTTCAAGGCACAGGCCTTCAAGAGCGGCAAGTTCATCGAAGTGACCGATGCCGACCTGAAGGGCAAGTGGTCGGTCGTGTTCTTCTACCCCGCCGACTTCACCTTCGTCTGCCCGACGGAGCTGGAGGACCTGGCCGACAACTACGCCGAGTTCCAGAAGATGGGCGTGGAGGTCTATTCGGTCTCGACCGACACCCACTTCGCGCACAAGGCGTGGCACGACACTTCCGACGCGGTGAAGAAGATCCAGTACACCATGATCGGCGATCCGACCCACGCGATCTCGCGCAACTTCGATGTGCTGATCGAGGCTGACGGCATCGCCGACCGCGGCACCTTCGTGATCGACCCGTCGGGCAAGATCCAGATCGTCGAGATCAACGCCGGCGGCATCGGCCGCGACGCTTCGGAGCTGCTGCGCAAGGTCAAGGCCGCGCAGTACGTCGCCGCCCACCCGAACGAGGTCTGCCCGGCCAAGTGGAAGGAAGGCGAGAAGACCCTCGCTCCGTCGCTCGACCTGGTCGGCAAGATCTGATCCACCCGCAAGACCGGCATCCGGGCGCCCGCCGCCCGGATGCCTCCCGCGGCATCCGACCGGGTGCTTGCAGCAGCGGCCTGGGCCGCATGGCGCCTCTCTCCCGGCGCCTCCCCTCCCTGCACCGCGACTCAAGGCTGCTCCTGCAAGCGCCCATCCCCTTCGACCGTCTGGAGCCCACCATGCTCGACACCAACCTCAAGACCCAACTCCAGGCCTATCTCGAGAAGCTGGTCCAGCCGATCGAGCTGGCCGCCTCGCTCGACGACAGCGCCAAGTCGGCCGAGTTGAACGAACTGCTGACCGAGATCGCGTCGCTGTCGGACAAGATCAGCCTGGTGCGCCGCGACGACGATGCGCGCAAGCCGTCGTTCGCCATCAACCGCGCCGGCACCGACGTGAGCGTGCGCTTCGCCGGCATCCCGCTGGGCCACGAGTTCACCTCGCTGGTGCTGGCGCTGCTGCAGGTGGGCGGGCATCCGTCCAAGGCCGCCGCCGAGACCATCGAGCAGGTGCGCGACCTGGATGGCGACTTCCGTTTCGAAACCTATTTCTCGCTGTCCTGCCAGAACTGCCCGGACGTGGTGCAGGCGCTCAACCTGATGAGCGTGCTCAACCCGCGCATCCAGCACGTGGCCATCGACGGCGCGCTGTACCAGGACGAAGTCGAGGCCCGCCAGGTGATGTCGGTCCCGACCGTGTTCCTGAACGGCGAACTGTTCGACCAGGGCCGCATGAGCCTGGAGCAGATCGTCGCCAAGCTGGACAGCGGCTCGAGCGAGCGTGAGGCCGAGAAGATCAAGGCCAAGGACGCGTTCGACCTGCTGGTCGTCGGCGGCGGTCCGGCCGGCGCCGCGGCGGCCGTCTACGGCGCGCGCAAGGGCATCCGCACCGGCCTGGTGGCCGAGCGTTTCGGCGGCCAGGTGCTGGACACCATGGGCATCGAGAACTTCATCTCGGTGTCCTACACCGAGGGCCCCAGGCTCGGCACCGCGCTGGAGCAGCACGTGCACGACTACGACGTCGACGTGATGAACCTGCAGCGCGCGCAGGCGCTGATCCCGGCCAGCGACGCCACCGACGGCCTGGTCGAGGTGCAACTGGCCAACGGCGCCACGCTGAGGTCGAAGACCGTGGTGCTTTCGACCGGTGCGCGCTGGCGCCAGATGGGCGTGCCCGGCGAGGACGAGTACCGCAACAAGGGCGTGGCCTACTGCCCGCACTGCGACGGCCCGCTGTTCAAGGGCAAGCGCGTGGCGGTGATCGGCGGCGGCAACTCGGGCGTGGAGGCGGCGATCGACCTGGCCGGCCTGGCCAGCCACGTCACGCTGATCGAGTTCGACAGCAAGCTGCGCGCGGACGACGTGCTGCAACGCAAGTTGCGCAGCATGCCCAACGTGGACATCGTCGTCAGCGGCCAGACCACCGAGGTGCTGGGCGATGGCAAGCGGGTGACCGCGCTGGTCTACAAGGACCGCGTGGGCGGCGAGATGCGCACGCTTGAGCTGGAAGGCATCTTCGTGCAGATCGGCCTGCTGCCGAACACCGAGTGGCTCAAGGGCACGCTGGAGCTGACCCCGCGCGGCGAGATCATCATCGACGACCGCGGCCAGACCTCGCTGCCCGGCGTGTTCGCCGCCGGCGACGCGACCACGGTGCCATACAAGCAGATCGTCATCGCCATGGGCGCCGGCTCGACCGCCGCACTGGCGGCCTTCGACCACCTGATCCGCACTTCGGCGCCCACCGCCGTCGCGGCATGAAGCTGATCCTTTCCCCCGCTTGCGGGAGAAGATGCTCGAAGGGTGAATAGGGGAGCCTTGCCGGATCACGCAAGGATGCCCCCATCCGCCTGTCGGCACCTTCCCCCGTGAAACGGGGGAAGGCTCGATTTCGGGGGCGTACGGCACGCCTTTGATCCTTACCCGTGGGGAAAACTCGGTCCCGGGCGCGCGGCACGTCGTGGATCCTTCCCACGCCTGCGGGGGAAGGTGCCCGAAGGGCGGATGGGGGAGGCCTTGCCGGATCCCGCGAGAATGCGGCTGGCCACAACGCTTGACCCTCACGTAACGTCATCCCGGAAAGTGCCCGCCACGCACCCGAGGAGACCTGAAGCCATGCCGCTGACCGTCGGCGAACTCGCCCGCCGCTGCGGACTGACCGTCCGCACGCTGCACCACTACGACGCCATCGGCCTGCTCCGGCCCTCGCTGCGCTCCGATGCCGGCTACCGGCTCTACGACCGCGCCAGCGTGGAACGCCTGCACCGCATCCAGGCACTGCGCCAGCTCGGCCTGTCGCTGGCCGACATCGGAACCGCCCTGTCCGGGCCCGAGCAACCGCTGGCCGAGGTCATCGACCGCCAGATCGCCCAGCTCGACCAGGAGCTCGAGCGGGCCACGCGCCTGCGCAATCGCCTGGTCGCGCTCGGCGGGCAGCTCGCCGCCGGACAGTCCCCCGACCTGGCCGACTGGCTGGACACGCTGGAACTGATGACCATGTACGAAAAGTATTTCTCGCCCGAAGAATTGAAGAACCTGCCGCTGCACAACGATCCGGACGTGGCGGCGCACTGGCATGCGCTGGTCGGTGAGGTACAGGCCGCGATGGATCGTGGCGTCACGCATCGGTCGCCGCATGCGCATGCGCTGGCGTTGCAGTGGATGGAAGCGGTCCAGCGGGGCACCGGCCACAACCCAGGCTTCATCACCCGCCTGAAGGCCATGCAGGACAACGAGCCGGAACTGCGCGAACGCAACGGCATCACGCCGGCGCTGGAACGCTTCATCGAGGAGTCGCTGGTCGACGCGCGGCTGGTGATCTTCGAGCGTTACCTGCTCCCGTCGGAGATGGAACGCATGCGCGCGAACTACGGCCGGCAGATGTACGACTGGCCGCCGCTGATCGCCGGCGTGCGCAACGCCATGAACGCCGGAACGCCGCCTTCCGATCCGCACGTGCGCCAGCTCGCGCAACGATGGATGGAACTCTTCCGCGCCTACGCCGGAGACGATCCGGCCACGCACGCGCGCGTCCGCGAGGCCTACGCGAACGAGCCGGACCTGCGCAGCGGCAGCACGGTGGATCAGGCGATGCTGGCGTATGTGCGGCAGGCTTCGCAGGCTGCGGCGTAGCGGGCCGTCCAAGGCAGCGTTCGCTGCGCATGGAGTTCCTCGCAAGAGCGCCCCCTCACCCCAACCATCTCCCCGGAGGGGAGAGGGAGCAAGGAGTGAGGGTGACCGGACATCCCGCGGCGTGCTGGATCCACTCCCTCTCCCCTCCGGGGAGAGGGCTGGGGTGAGGGGCCAAGGCTTGCGGGAAATCCCGGTCAAGCCCCAACCCGCGTCCGCTTCTGAGGCGCGCGCGGCCACGAAAAAGGGCGGCCCGAAGCCGCCCCTTTCAACCATCACCGATGGCGTTACTTCTTCGCGAACAGATGCTCCACGCCGCCGCGCTCCTCGCGCAGCTCCTTGTCGGTGGCATCCATGCGGGCGCGCGAGAAATCGTTGATCTCAAGGCCCTGTACGATCGCGTACTTGCCATCCTTCACGGTGACCGGATAGCCGTAGATCACGCCCGGCGCGATGCCGTACGAGCCTTCCGACGGGATGCCCATCGAGACCCAGTCACCTTCGGCCGTGCCCAATGCCCACGAGCGCATGTGGTCGATCGCGGCGGAAGCGGCGGAGGCGGCCGACGAGGCGCCGCGGGCCTTGATGATCGCCGCGCCGCGCTGCTGCACGGTCGGGATGAAGTCGCTCTCGTACCAAGCCTGGTCGACCAGCGACAGCGCTGGCTTGCCGTCGACGGTGGCGTGGTGCAGGTCCGGGTACTGGGTCGAGCTGTGGTTGCCCCAGATGGTGACCTTCTTGATCTCGGTCGTGTGCTTGCCGGTCTTATCAGCCAGCTGCGAGAGCGCGCGGTTGTGGTCCAGGCGCACCATCGCGGTGAAGCACTTCGGGTCCAGATCCGGTGCGTTCTGCTGAGCGATCAGCGCATTGGTGTTGGCCGGGTTGCCGACCACCAGCACCTTCACGTCGCGCTTGGCGTGGTCGTTCAGCGCCTTGCCCTGCGGGCCGAAGATCGCGCCGTTGGCTTCGAGCAGATCCTTGCGCTCCATGCCCGGGCCGCGCGGACGCGCGCCGACCAGCAGCGCGTAGTCGACGTCCTTGAAAGCGACGTTGACGTCGTCCGTGGCAACCACACCGGCGAGCGTCGGGAACGCGCAGTCGTTGAGCTCCATCACCACGCCCTGCAGCGCGGGCAGCGCCGGGGTGATCTCGAGCAGGTGCAGGATGACCGGCTGGTCCTTGCCCAGCATGTCGCCGGCGGCGATGCGGAACAGCAGCGCGTAGCCGATCTGGCCAGCGGCGCCGGTGACGGCAACTCGGACGGGGGCTTTCATCATTGTGTCTCCATGGAAAGTTCGATTCTTTGCGTAGGGTGGGCTTCAGCCCACCGGCCGTCGCCGGAAAGCATGGCGGGCTGAAGCCCACCCTACGCCGGCACTATTGAAGTTCGGCGAAGAACTCCTGGATACGCTTCAGGCCCGGCTCGAGCTGAGCCGTCGGGCAGGTGTAGGAGATGCGCAGCGAATGCGGCTCGCCGAAGGCCGAGCCGGGCACGCAGGCCACGCCCTTGGCTTCCAGCAGCGCCGCGCAGACGTCGACGTCGCTGTTGATCGGCGTGCCGTTGTGCGACTTGCCGAAAGCGACGGAGATGTCCGGGAAGGCGTAGAACGCGCCCTGCGGGCGCGGGCAGACCACGCCGGGGATCGCGCGCAGCGCGGCGACCACGATGTCGCGCTTGGCGGCGAACTCGGCGCACTTGGCCTGCGGCACATCCTGCGGACCGCTGAAGGCGGCCACCGCGGCGGCGGTGATCACTTCCGGCACGCTGGTGATGTGGTTGGAGTTGAGCGTCGTGACCGCCTTGGCCACCGGTTCGGGACCGGCCAGCATGCCCACGCGCCAGCCCGGCATGCCGTAGGTCTTGGACACCGAGTCGACGAACACCAGCCGCTCGCGCAGTTCGGGACGCGCGAACACGAAGTTGTGGTAGCCGATGCCGTCGAACACCATCGAGTTGTAGATGTCGTCGGTGACGATCCAGGTGTCCGGATAGCGCACCAGCACGTCGGCCAGCGCGGCGATTTCCTCGGCCGTGTAGACCATGCCGGTCGGGTTGGACGGATTGTTGAAGAGGAACACCTTCGGCTTGCGTTTCAGGGCCTCTTCGAGTTGCGCCGGCGCAAGCTTGTAGTTCTGCGTCGACGGGCACGGCAGCACGTTCATCTTCGCGCCGACGATGTCGGCGATGTCGCGGTAGGTGGTCCAGTACGGCGCGGCGAAGCAGATCTCGTCGCCCTCGTCGAGCAGCGCCTCGGCCAGGTTGTAGAGCACCTGCTTGGCGCCGATGCCGATCGAGAGGTTCATGCGGCCGTAGCCGGAGAAACCCAGCGCCTCGATGTGCTTGAGGAAGGCGTCCAGCAGCGGCTCGGCGCCGCGGTTGCTGCCGTACTGGCCGGAGTCGTGGCTGAGCGATTCGCGCGCCGCGGCGTAGACGTGCTCGCCGGGGAGGAAGTTGGGCACGCCGATGGAGAAGCTGATGATGTCCCTCCCCTGCGCCTTCAACTGCTTGGCCTTCTCGGCGATCACCATGATCGCGCTGGGCTTGGCGCGACCGACACGCTGGGCGAGCTGGGGCATGGCTTCCTCGGGGATTGGGAGTGAGGTAACCGACGGATTTTAGCACGCGCCCCGCAGCCGCTTGGCGGACAGGCCGGGGAGCCTTGCCAGCGGCGGCGATCCGCGCCCCCGTGGTCGCGGGGCACCCTCCCCGTCGCAGGGAGGGCGCCCGGGCTGGCTCACCCGCGCTGGTCGAGGGCCGTGTTCCATTCCTTGACGCGGTCGGCCTGGGCGGCCAGCAGCGCGTCGACGTCGCCTTCGACGGTGACCTTCTCGATGGTGTCGCCCTGGCGGATCGCATTGACGACCTTCTGGTCGTCGCCGCCGATCACTTCGCCGAACACGCTGTGCTTGCCGTCCAGCCACGGGGTCGGGCCGTGGGTGATGAAGAACTGGCTGCCGTTGGTGCGCGGGCCGGCGTTGGCCATCGACAGCACGCCAGGCTTGTCGTGGCGCAGCGAGGGATGGAACTCGTCCTCGAACTTGTAGCCCGGGCCGCCGGTGCCGGTGCCCAGCGGGCAGCCGCCCTGGATCATGAAGTCGTTGATGACACGGTGGAACGCCAGGCCGTCGTAATAGCCCCTGCGGGCGAGATTGACGAAACTGGCGACGGTCACCGGCGCCTTGTCCTCGTGCAGGCGCAGGTGGATCGGGCCGCGGTTGGTCTCGAACGTGACGTTGATGGTCATGGCAATCCTGGGCTAGGGGCGAAAGGCCGGCAAGGATAGCGCAGCGGCCGGCCGTCGCCCGTGAACAATCGCGTCAGTGCACCGCCCCTGCGCTGCGCGCGGCGGCAGGCGCCGGTGCCGGCGCACCCTGCAGCAGTTGGTGCAGCTTGAGGTAGACCGCGTTGGTCCAACCGAAGCCGATCACGTTGGTGGTGTAGCCCGCAGTGATCTTTACGTCGGCATTGCCCAGCGCCATGTTGTATTTCTCGCGGATGGTGCCGTCGTGGGCGAAGCCGGTTTCCACCGTGCCCATGAACTTGCGGGCCAGCCGCCGCGCATCGCCGTGGAAGCCATAGGCGTCCAGCCCCGAGATCGCCAGCCAGTTGGTGGGCGCCCAGCCGAACGGTTCGTCCCACTGCGCGCCGCTGCCCAGGTCGTCCATCGACAGCCCGCCCTTGCGCTCGAACACCGCCAGGTGTCTGTCCAGCGCGGCGGCCTGCGCCTTCGAGGCGAGCCCGGCCCACAGCGGCCAGTAGGTGGTGACGTAGGGTTGCCCGGAGGATTGGCCGCGGGTGAAGTCGTAGTCCATGAACATGCCGCGCTGCTCGTTCCACAGGTACCTGTCCATCGCGGCCTTGCGACGGGCCGCGGCCTCGGCCCACTGCTGCGCCTCGGCCACCTTGCCCAGTTGCAGGGCGAGGTCGTGCAGGTCGCGCTCGTAGCGGTAGAGCAGGCTGTTCAGGCCCACGCCGGCGTAGTGGTGGGTGGTGCCGCCGTAGGGACCGAAGTGGAAGTTGGTGTCGAAACCGGACTCGCGCATCGCGCGGTCGCCGAGGTAGTAGTCGGCGCTCAGGCGATAGCCCTTGGCCCAGGCGCCGGCACAGACCGGAGAGGCCTGGATGTCGCAGCTCGCGTTCTTGAGCTTGGCCGCCTCGGCCGCGTCGGGATGCTCGGCAGCCTTCACCAGATAACCGGGATCCTGCTTCGGATGCGCCAGCACCCAGTCGATCACGCCCCGGTAGTACTCGCTGCCGTGCATCTCCGGTACCGGCCCGGCGCCCAGGTCGAAGTAGCGCGCCAAGCCCGTGTCGCCCGCACGATGCTCGGGCCGCGTCCAGATGTGGTAGTTGGCCACCACCAGCGGATAGGCGCGGGCCAGCCAGGCGTGGCGTTCGGCCTCGTCCTTGAAGGCGCCGGGCGCGGCCAGCACGTCGGAGACCATGCGGCTCAAAAACGGCGGCTGCGAGCGGGTGAGGTAGTAGGTGCGGTTGGCGTTGAGCACGCCGCCGTAGTGCTCGACCTCGAACAGCATATTGTCGGTCATGTCGCGGGCGAGATCGTCGCGCTTGTCCGCGAGCAGGCCCAACTGGATGAAGTAGCTGTCCCAGCCGTACATCTCGTTGAACTGGCCGCCCGGGACGACATAGGGCTTGGGCAGGTAGAGCAGGCCCTCGGCGGGCAGCGCCGAAGGCATCAGCTCGCCCAGCTTGCCGATGCGCTTCGGCAGCGTGCGCACCTCGACCTTGCAGCGCCTGGCGATCTCGTCGATGCCGGAAGGCTTGCCGATGCCGGCCGGCAGGTAGAGCACCGGACGCGCGTCCATCTTCGGGTCGTGCAGCGCCGAGCAATCCTCCAGCGAGCGTGTGAGCGTGTCCCAGGCCTTGTGGATGTAGGCCTGCGTCTTCGCCGGGCTCGGCGTGGCGGCGCCGGCCGCGGTGGAGAGGACCAGCGCCGTGGCGCCGAGCAGGGAGACGATCCGCGGACGGGTCTTCATGGATGGGCTTCCTCTTGCGGTGGGGCGAGGTGGCGCTCGAAGAACGCCACGATGGTGCGGTAGGCCTGCCGTGACTCGGGCAGCTCGGGGTCGGAGAAGAACGAATGCCACATGCCTTCCCAGACGTGCAACTCGGCCTCGACGCCGGCCTGGGACAGCAGCGCCTGGCTGTGCACGACCGAACTCAGCGCCATGTCGCGCGTGCCGGTGATCAGCAGGGTCGGCGGGAAATGCTTCAGCAGCCCGGGCGACAGGCCCGGCTGAACCATCGGGTCGTTCGCGTCGACGCCGTGGAAGTACGGCAGTTGCACCAGGTCCAGCGGCTCCTGCGGCACGCCCTGCCCGTTGAGCAGCGGGCCGACGTACGCCGAATCGCCCGCGATGGTCACCAGCGAGCCGCAGAACGTGCCGATCGCGCCGGGCACCGGCAGCTTGTCGGCGATGAAGCGGGCCACCGCCTCGCCGGTGAGGATGCCGCCGGCCGAGCAGCCGTAGATGCCGATCTCGCCCGGCCTGTGCGTCTCGAGCAGCTTGCGGTAGATCGCCTCGACATCCTCGCTCGCCGCCGGAAAGCGGTGTTCCGGTCCCTGCCGATAGTCGAGCGTGATCACCTGGATGCGACCGAGGCTCGCGATCGGGATGGCCTCGACCAGTCCGCCGCTGCCCGCGCCCCACAGGAACGCGCCGCCGTGCAGGTTGATCAGCACCCGATGGCGATTGGCGGCGCTCACGCCTTGCGCCGGCGTGACGACGTCGGCACCGACGCCGGCGATCGTCTCGTGGCGCACGGTCACTGGGTAGAGCTTGCGCATGCGCGCGGCGCGGTCGGAGTTGAGGCGGTCGTAGAAGCGCCGGCTCTGTTCGATCGGCGCGCCGAGCGGCGGCGCCTGGGCACCGGCAGCAAGCATCTTGGGGAAGAACGCACGCGCCTGTGGCGAGGCGAAACGCGAATACGGGATGGTTACCGACGGAGCGGTGACTGCGCCGTCGGGCCTGACGCCCGCCTTGTCCCCGGCCCGTGCCGAGGCCGCGAACAGGCAGGCCAGCACGACCAAGCCCAGGGCGCGGACGTTCATGGCATTTCCTCCGCGGGTCGCCGCGTGAGCTCGGCGCGGCCGTCGCGGCCGCGGCTCACGGTGATGTCGTAGTAGGCGCCGCGCAAGGCTACGTGGGTCAGCGTGAAGGACTGCCACGCCGGCGGCAGCACCGGCGGATAGGCCTGCACCAGCCCCTCCTCCCGCAGGCGTAGGCCGGTGAAGCCGTACTGGATGTTCTGCAGCAGCCCGCCTGCGGCGGTGAGGAAGTAGCCGGTGTTGTTGGTGGCGGTTTCGGTCGGCACGTCGAAAGGCGGCTTGATCACGCCGGCGGTGAGGTTGCGCTGGAACCACGCGCCGGCAGCGGCGGCATCGCCCTGCGCGGCGGCGGCGATCGACATCGGCGACAGGCCCATGCTGTTGAGTGGCTGATGCGAGCGCTCGATCAATCCGGTGGCATAAAGGAAATCGTTGCGGCGTACCGAGACATCCATCGGCAGGTCGAGCGAGGGATAGACCAGCGCAGCCACCGCGGTATCGCCCCAGGCGTCGATGTCGCGGGCGACGCTGGGATCGAAGTCGAGATGGTGCCGGTCTTTTTCGGAAAACGGGATGTACAGGCGATCGGCCACCTCGGCCCAGCGCGGGTCCGCCTGCGCGCCGACCACGCCGGCGGCGGCCGTGGCGATGCGCAGCGCCTTGCGCGCCGAGGCATTGGTGAAGGTGTCGTTGGGCACGTCGTTGTACGCCTCCAGCACGGAGGTGACGTGGTGGATCTCGTAGCGCTGCCGGGCGGCGATGTAGGTGGCGCGGCTGACCCAGAAGTCGGCGACGTCGCGGATCACCGGCCAGCCGTGGCGGGCCAGCCAGTCGCGGTCGCCGCTGGCCAGGTAGTACTGCCACTGCGCGATGGCGACGTCGGCGTTGACGTGGATCTCGCGCTCGCCGAGCACGTGGGCGGAGAACGGCACCTGCTCGGTGCCGTTCTGCGGATCGGATTCCCAGGGGAACTTCGCGCCGCGCAGGCCGCTCGCCTTCGCGCGCGCCCGGGCGGCAGGCAGGGTACGGCTGCGGAAGTCCACCAGCGACCGCGCGCGCTGCGGATGCAACAGCAACAGCGCCGGGAACACCCAGGTGTCGTTGTCCCAGAAGACGTGCGCGGCGTAGCCCGGCGTCAGGCCGCAGGCGCCGCTCGGCCAGGCAGTGCCGGGCGTGGTGTTGGACAGCAGGTAATAGAGGTCCGCATGCACGACGCGCTGCATCTGCGGATCGCCGGCGATGCGGATGTCCGAGCGCCACAGCGCATGCCAGGCGGCGACGTGTGCCTCGCGCAGCCGGGCGAAGCCGTCCTTGCGCGCGGCCCTGGCCAGCGCCAGGTCCGCTTTCGCATCGTCGCCCCAGCCTTCGCGCGACAGGGCGACGAATTTGCCGAAGGTATAGGTGCGGCCCTTGTGCACCCTCGCCTTCAGTTCCAGGGAAAGCCGCCAGGGACTGCGGTACACGCGCGCATCGGCAGGTGCGAGGCCCTCGGGCAGCGCCACGGCCACCGCCTCGCCCATCGCCAGGCCCTGCTCGGCGCGGCCGTCCAGCCACAAGGTCAGGTCGCGCGCATCGCCGTCGGCGGCAAGCACGTGGGTATCGCCGTGGTACCACAGCGCGGCGCGGTCCGGCGTGGCGGGCGGGACCGCCTGGAGCTTCAG
Source organism: Frateuria sp. YIM B11624 (assembly GCF_049727805.1). Taxonomy (NCBI): domain Bacteria; kingdom Pseudomonadati; phylum Pseudomonadota; class Gammaproteobacteria; order Lysobacterales; family Rhodanobacteraceae; genus Frateuria; species Frateuria sp. YIM B11624. Next base: position 31,686 of record NZ_JBCNYA010000015.1, on the reverse strand, counting down.
GTTGTTCGCCGCCACCGCCTCCAGCACCTGCTCGCCGGTGAGTCTGGCCAGGTCGAAGCGCGGCTGGTGCGGCGCCCACAGGTCGAGCGGGAAGGAAAGCTCCACCTCGCCGTCGAACTCCGGCGTGATCGACAACTGCGTCGCCGCCAGGTGCGGCGAGGCCTGGCTGACCAGCGAGGTCACCTCGATGCGCGTCGCGCGGCCGTGGTCGTCGTAGCGGTAGCGGGTGGTCAGCGTGCCGTCGTGCAGGTCGAGCACCTGCCGGTAATCCTGGAACGTGGCCGAATCGAGCGCCGCCTGGTTCAGCCAGAAATGGCCCGAAGGAGCGTTGCCGGTGCTGTAGTCGATGCCGCTCCAGCCCGGCACGGCGGCGGGCCGCGAGATGTCGCCCTGGGCGTAGTCCATGAAGGCGACCATGTAGGCCAGGTTGCCCTCGGTGCCGCGCGGAGCGCTCAGGGTGCTGATGTAGCCGTTGCCGAGCTGGGTGGGAAAGTAGCTGTGGAAGTCGCGGGCGGTGGCGCCGAGCAGGAAGCTGGGATCGGTCGCGGCGGCCGGCGCGGAGAGCGCCATCGCCATGCAGGCGAGCAACCACAACAGCGATCGCGCGAAGTCCGCGATCGATCCGCTGCTTTCGACGAGGCTCCCCGCTCCCGGTCGCGCGCACGCTGTGTTCCGGCGGGGGATTCGCTTCACGGCAGCGCCTTGCGCACCAGCCGTGCCTTGCTGTCGGCGCCGCGCTCCACCCGGATGTCATAGCGCTGTCCACGGAAGTGCACGCCCTTGAGCGTCAAGCCGTTCCAGCCCGGCGGCAGCACCGGCGCGTACTTCTCGCTCAGGCCGTCGTCCTCGATGCGCAGGCCGGTGAGGCCGTAGAGCATGCTCTGCAGGAAACCGGCCGAGGTGGCCAGGATGTAGCCGGCGTTGTTGGCCGCCGTCTCCGTACGCACGTTGAACGGGGCTTTCAGGAAGCCGACCAGGTTGCGATCGATCCATTCGCCGGCGGCCTTGCCGTCGCCCAGTTCCGCGGCGCCGACGGCGAGCATCACCATCATCATTTCGTTGGGGTCGTCGCCGTGGCTCTTCAGCGCCTGCAGCTGGAAGTCGAAGTCGTTGCGGCGCACCTGCGGCGACATCGGCAGGTCCAGGTTCGGATACATCAGCCAGACCAGCGACGAGCCCATCCAGGTGATCTTGTCGTGCGGCACCGATTTGTCGAAGTCGAGGTGGCGCTGCTCCGCCTCGTCGAACGGGATGTACATCTTCGAGGCGATCTCGCTCCAGCGCGGGTCCGCCTTGGCGCCCACCACGCGCGCCGCCTTCACCGCGATCTCAAGCGCCTTGCGTGCAGCGGCGTTGGTGAAGGAGTCGTTCGGCACGTCGTTGTAAGCCTCGTCCGGCGAGGTGACGTGGTGGATCTGGTAGCGGTCGTGCGCCTTGTCGTAGCTGACCCGGCTGGTCCAGAACGTAGCGATGCCTTGCAGCACCGGCCAGGCGTGGGTCTTCAGCCAGTCCCTGTCGCCGGTGGCGAGGTAGTACTGCCATTGGGCGATGGCGATGTCGGCGTTGACGTGCACCTCGCGGTACACCTCATAGGCGAAGTGCGGGGTGACGTCCACGCCGGTCTGCGGATCGGCCTCCCACGGGTACATGGTGCCGGCCACGCCGTGCTGGCGGGCACGGGCGCGCGCCGGTTCGGTGGTGCGGCCGCGGAACATCACGATGGGTTTCGCGCGATCCGGATGCAGCAGCAGCAGCGCCGGGAACACCCAGGAGTCGCTGTCCCAGAACGCGTGCCCCGCGTAGTTGGGCGTCAGCGCGCAGGCGCCCATCGGCCAGGCGGTGCCGACGGTGGAATTGGACAGCAGGTAGTAGAGGTCCGAATGCACCGCCTTCTGCACGGCCGGATTGCCGTCGATCACGATGTCGGACTGCCACAGCCGGTGCCAGGCGGCCTGGTGGTCGGCCAGCAGGCGGTCGAAGCCGGTCGTGCGCGCGGCGGTGGCCAGGGCGAGCACGTCCTCGTCGTCGCCCCAGCCGTCGCGCGAGAGCGCCAGGTACTTGGTGAAGACGTAGCGCTGGCCCTTGTGCAACGTGGCCGTGATTTCCAGCGAGAGCTTGGTCGGTGTCCGCTCGAGCTTGACCGTGTCGGGCGACAGGCCTGGCGGCAGGCCGACCGCCGCTGCCTCGGCCATGCCCAAGCCATGCTGCGCCTTGCCCTTCAACTGCAGCGTCAGCGCTTTGCTGTCGCCGCCGCTGGAAAGCACCTGCGTATGGCCCGGATACCACACCGGCGCGCGGTCGGGCGTGGGCACCGGCTTGTTGTCCAGGTTCTGCCCGCTGGCGATCACCGCCGCGATCATCTCCTCGCCGCCCATGCTGGCGATCGGGAAGCGCGGCTGGTGCTCGGACCACAGCCGGATCGGGAAGCTCAGTTGCACCGGGCCGTCGAACTGCGGGGTGATCGCGATGCGCGTGGCCGCCAGGTGCGGCGAGGCCTGGCTGACGAAGGTGGTGACTTCGATGTCGCTGGCCTTGTTGGCGTAGGCGAAGCGGTAGCGCGTGGACAGCGTGGCATCGTGCATGTCCAGCGTCTGCGCGTAGTCGCGGAAGATGCCCGCGTCCAGCCGCGTGCGGTTGAGCCAGCCGCCGCCGGGGTTGTAGTCGATCTCGCTCCAGCCGGGAATCGCCGCCGGCCGCGAGATGTCGCCCGGCTTGTAGTCCATGAACGCGACCATGTACGCGGCGTTCGGCTCGGTGCCGCGCGGCGAGGTCATGGTGGAGAAGTAGCCGTTGGCCAGGTAGCTGGGGAAGTAGCTGCCGAAGTCCCTGGCGGTGGCGGTGAACTGGAAGCTCGGGTCGGTGGCGGCGAGCACCGGGGCGGCGGCCGCGGCGACGACGCACAAGGCGACCCGGAACAAGGTGGCAAGCAGGCGACCGGATTTCATCGCGCCTCCATCGTGAGGTCGGAAAAAAGATGCCTGCGCCCGCCATTAACTGCGGGACGCAGGCAATCCGGGGTGCTTCAGAACAGGTACTTCACCTGCAGGTTGACCTCGCGACCCTCCAGCGGACGGGCCAGGATCACGCCGGTGGTGCCGGCCGCCGAACCGAAGATGCGCGAGTTGCTCTCGGTCAGGCCCAGCTCGTTGGTCATGTTGGTGCCCTGCAGCCGCAGCTGCCAGCTCTGCTGGATGTTGGCGACGATGCCGAAGTCCCAGGTGTGGTAGCTGCCCAACTGCTGCAGGCCGGAGATGTCCTGCGTGTGCGGGCCCACGTGGGTGAAGGTGACGAAGGCCAGCACGTCGCCCCAGCCGAACGGGATCTTGTAGCTGGGCGTGAACATGTAGCGCACCTTCGGCTGGCGCTGCAGCTGCACGCCATTGATCAGCGCGCAGCCGTCGCCGGCCACAGGGTTGGTGTACGGCAGGCACGAGTTGTTGTGCGAGTAGTGGCCGTCCAGGTAGTTGCCGACCAGTTGGAACTTCAGGTTCTCGGTCGGGCTCCAGGCGGTGTTGACGTTGATGCCCTTCGAATCGGAACCGTAGGTGCTCTGCGGGCCGTTCGGCACGCCGGCCGCGTCGGTGGGCTGGTACAGCAGGCCGATGAACTGGCGGTGGTAGGCGCTCAGGTCGAGGAACCACTGCTCGCTCTGGTATTTGAAGCCGCCCTCGAAGTTCTGGATCTTCTGCATCGGCGCGGTATTGCCCGTGGTATTGCCACGGATGCCGTTGTCGAAGTCGTCGAAGTGGCCGCCCTGGTTGGCGCGGATGTACACGCTCATGTTGTCGGCGAGCTCGTAGTTCACGCCGAAGGTCCACGACGGGTGGGTCTTGTCGTAGTTCGTACGGGCGAAGGTGCCGTCGCAGACCGGCACTGCGTTGTTGTAGAGCGTGTAGGGGTTGCCGTCGGTGTCGATCACGCCATTGACGGGATTGCCGTCAGCATCGACCCGGCCGTCACTCTGGAAGTTGCACACATTGTTGGTGGCGTCCTGGTTCTCGATGCGACCGGACAGGTCGATCAGCCACTTGCCGATGCGCCAGATGTCGGAGAGGTAGAACGCCTTGTTGGTGGCGGTGCCATGCTGGGCGATGTTGAAGCCGCCGTTGTCGAGGAAGCCCTGGTTGTCGGTCAGGTAATAGGTCTGGCCGCCGTCGACGTAGGTGACCGTGATCGGACGCGCGTTGGGCGTATTGGTCATCAGCATCTGGTTGCCCAGTGCCCACTGGTCGTCCATGGTGTAGTGGGCCAGGTACACGCCGGCGGTGAGGGTGTTGCCCTCGAAGATTTCCTTGCTCAGGCGGAAATCGTTGCTCATGTTCTTCAGGTGCTTGTGGATGAACCACCAGCCCTGGTGGATCACGCTCTGGTTCGGATCGACCGCGCCGCCGCCGACGTAGCTGGCGGTGGCCGAACCGGGCGCCAGGTTGAACGCGCCGATCTGGCTCTGGTCGGTGTAGAGCATGTCGTTGAGGCTGCCCGGGTTGGTGCCGGAGAACAGCGCGTTGGTGTCGGCGTCGCCGCCGTCGATCAGGAACTTGTCCGAGATGTTCCAGCCGTTGCCCAGGTCGTAGTCGAAGTTGCCGCCGAAGAAGCCGAACTTGGCGCCGCGTCCGTTGGCGAGGTTGGCGTCGCGTCCTCCTCCCGGATAGCCGGCAAGGAACACGTGCTGGATGGCCGGCCCGTTGTAGGTATCGGTGAGCGGATCGAAGCCCGGATAGGCGCTGAAATGGTCGGTGCCGCTCTGGATCAGCGGAATCGGCGTGATGAACTGGTTGCGGTCGTTGAGATAGCGCGCGTACAGCGTCATCGTGCCGTTGTCGCTGTCGTGCGTGAACGTGCCGGTGAGCTGGCCGCCCTTGTCCGCGGCGAACTTGGGATCGCGCACGCCGTCGGAGTCGCGGTAGAAGCCGCCGATGCTGCCGTAGGTGTCCTTGCCCAGCGGGAAGCCGAAGAAGCCGTCGAGGCGACGCAGGTTCTCGTTGCCGTAGGTGACACCGACGCTGCCCGAAGGCACCTCGGTGCCCTGCTTGAGGATGAAGTTCTCGCTGGCGCCGATCTGGCCGTCGGCGAACACCACCGACGGACCGCCCTGGATGATTTCCGCGCGGTCGACGGTGTCGTCCAGGCGAAAGATGGAGGTCTGCTCGAAGAACGACAGCGTGGGCATGCCGTAGAGAGGCGAACCCATCAGCTGCACGGTGTTGAACGGCGCGTCGCCGCCGCCGGGGAAGCCGGCGATCTCGATGTTGGCGCCGGTCTGGCCGCCGGTGGATTCAGGCCACAGGCCCGGCGCGATCTTCAGCAGGTCGGCCGTGCTCTTGGGATTGGCCATCTTGATCTGTTCGGCGGTGGCCGTGGTCACCGTGTAGCTGGTGTCGATCTTCCGCAAGCCGCCGGTGGCGGTGTTGCCGGTCACCACCACCTGCTCGAGGCTCTTGGCGTTGGCGGCGCTCGGTTTTTGCTGTGCCTTGGTACTGGCTGGCGGCACAGGGGTGGACTGCGGCGCGGTGCCCTGCGTCTGGTCGTCGTTCTGCGCCAGCGCAAGGCCGGGCATCAGGCAGGCGGCGATCGCCGCGGATAGGGCCACTTGTACGTACTTGTTCATCAGCTTCGCTCCCCGTCAGGTCTGTTACACGACGGTGGGCTGCCCGGCGGGCAGCCACGCCGCTTCGCCGTTCTTATTGCTTGTGCCTGCGGCATTTCGCCACGGCCGAGGCAAATACTTACCCCCGCGTGAGCGTGCTGTAAATGCGCGCTGCACTTTCGCGCGCATGTTGCACCGCATCACGACGCGCCTCCGAACACAGGCAGCCGGCCAGCCAGCCTTCGAGCCAACCCGTTTGCAAGCAGATGTTGCCGGCCTCCCCGGCCTACACAAACGCTCACAGATCCCACGCCGCCGGAAACATCCTGCGGAGGCCACGGCCATACCGTGCATGCATCCCACCCAACCCTCGAGGCAACAGCATGCGTATCTCTCTCCGGCCCACCCGACGCCTGGCCACGACCCTGCTCGCCGTGCTTGCGCTGGGCCTCAGCGGCTGCGCGGGCGCGCGCGAGGCCCGCTCGCAACAGATGATGGAACGGGCCCAGCAGCGTTTCGCCGACGCCGATTCGAACCATGACGGTCGCTTGAGCCGGGACGAGGCCAAGGCGGGCACGCCACGCCTGGCCGACCATTTCGACGAGATCGACAGCGACCACGACGGCCAGCTGACGACGGCGGAAATCGTCGACTACATCAAGCAGCGCCGGGGCTCCCGCTGATGGAGGCGTGCGTCCCATCCGCATCGGGACTCGCGCGCAACCGCTCGATGCCTGCCGCTACGATCATCCCCGTATTGGACTATCCCGACGTTCGCGCCGCCGTGCGCTGGCTGGAGCGCGTTTTCGGTTTCCGCGAGCGCCTGCGCATCGCCGACCACCGCGCGCAAATGGAATTCGGCGGCGCCTGCATCGTGGTGCGCGAAGGCTTTCACCCCGGCGGCGTCGGGGCTCGCCCCGCCCAGGCGGTGATGGTCCGGCTGGTCGGCATCGAACGGCACCACGCGCATGCGCTTGCCGCGGGCGCCCGGATCATCAGCCCGCCCACGCGTTTCCCCTATGGCGAGATCCAGTACAGCGTGTTCGATCCGGGCGGGCATGCCTGGGTGTTTTCCGAAACCTTCCAGGACACCGACCCGGCCGAATGGGGCGGATGGCTGTGCGGTGGCGATGCATGAAGATTTCCGATACCGCGCGACTGCTGCTCGCGATCTTCGTCATGGCCGGCCTGTCCGGGTGCGTGGCCCTGCTCATCCATGCGGGCAAGCGCGCGTACCTGGCCAGCAGGAAACCCGCCGCCGCCCAGCCCGCGGCGCGGGCACCCGCAGCCGCGGAGCAGGCGCTGCAGGATGCGATTCGCCACGGTGCGCCCGGCCTGACCGCGATCGTGATGAGGGACGGCCGCGTGCTGTTTCGCGAGGACCTCGGCGGCATCGATCCGGCTGCACAGTTTCCGGTGGCCTCGGCTTCGAAATGGATGACCGCGGCGCTGGTCATGACCGTCGTCGACGAGGGCAAGCTCTCGCTCGACGCACCGATTTCCCGCTACCTGCCTGCCTTCACCGGTGCCGTCGGCCGCACGACATTGCGGCAACTACTGGCGCAGACCTCCGGCGAAGGCAGCCTGCTCGACCGTGTCGACCTGCAACAGGATCCGCGAATCACCCTGGCCGCTTCCGCGGACGCGGTCGCACGCCGGCCGTTGCAGGACGCGCCGGGCACGGTGTTCCGCTACGGCGGACCCGGCTTCCAGGTGGCGGGGGCGGCGGTCGAGGCGGTGACGGACGAGCGCTGGTCCGCGCTGTTCGACCAGCGTATCGCCGGGCCGCTCGGCATGACCCACACCTACTGGGAACACCTGCCCACCCGCGGCGTGGCGCCCTCGGACACGCTCGACCCGCTGCTGCAGGGTGGCGTGGTCACGACCGCGCAGGACTACGCGCGCTTCCTCACGATGCTCGCGCAGGACGGCAGCGCGGATGGGAAGCGCATCCTCTCCACCGGCGCGGTGGATGCCATGGAAACGGCGCAGACGCTCGGCCTGCCGATGGCCTACAAACCGCCCGGAGCCGGGCATGGCGGCCCGCAGTACGCGCTGGGCAACTGGTGCGAGCGCTGGTCCGCCGACCGACGCTGCACGCTGGTGTCCAGTCCCGGCGCGTTCGGCACGTATCCATGGATCGACCGGCAAAGCGGCCTTTACGGCATCTTCTTCACCCGCGCGCGCTTGCCGCGCATCGTCGACGACCTGGTCCGCGCACGCACGGCCATCCTCGAGGCCTACGGCGGACGCGACCGGCATGCCTGACACCGCGGGTGACGTTGGGCGCGAGCCGGAGCGGCTCCATCCGGCGCCTACGCGACCGGATCCAGCGACAGCCTGCTGCGGAACTCCCGCGGCTGTCCGCTCAGGGGATCGACGAACGTGAGGGCGCGCGCGAGCAGTTGCAGGGGCCGGCTGAAGTCATCGCCGCCGCGCTCCTGCAGTTGCGGGTAGAACCGGTCGTTGCAGATCGGCGCGCCGAGCGACGCCATGTGCACGCGCAACTGGTGCTTACGTCCGGTATGCGGCTCCAGCGCATAGCGCCACAGCCGCGTGCCGCGCTCGATCACCTCCACGCGCGTCTCGCTGTTCGCCTCGCCGTCCACCTCGCACATGCGGAAGAACGGCTCGCCGCGTTGCAGCCGCGAGCGGCGGACGTGTGGAAAATCCAGGCCCGGCAACGGCGCGGCCAGCGCCTCGTAGCGCTTGGCGATGCGCCGTGCGCGGAACGGGCCGAGATACGCATCGCGCGTGGCCGGCTGCGCCGAGAACAGCACCAGCCCGGCGGTCTCGCGGTCGAGCCGGTGCAGCGGCACCAGCGATGGATTGCCCAGCCTTCGAACCAGCCGCGCCAGCAGGGTCTGCCGCACGTATGCGCCGGCCGGGATCACCGGCAGGAAGTGCGGCTTGTCGACCACCACCAGGTGCTCGTCGGCATGCAGCACCACCTCCTCGCCGGGCACGGACGGCTCGCTGGCCACCTCGCGGAAATAGCGCAGCTTCATGCCGGCCCGGTGCGGCGTGCGCTCGTCGATCGGCGCGCCGTCGGCATCCAGCACGCGGCCGCGGCGCACGCGGTCCAGCCACTGCTCGCGCGGAATGCGCGGGAAGCACGCGCACAGGCCATCGAGAGCGGTCGGCCAGTCGCCTTCGGGCAGGTGCACGGTGCTGGGGGCGTCGGCGTGGATCATCGACGGCGAGCTTAGCGCCGGCCGCCAGGGAGCCGGGGCGTACAATGACCGATTGCACTGCAACCAGGCACGTCCATGGCCCTCAACGCCACCATCCACAAAGCCGAACTGTCGATCAGCGACATGGACCGGCATTACTACGCCACCCACGCACTCACCCTCGCCCGCCATCCGTCCGAAACCGAGGAGCGGCTGATGGTGCGGCTGCTCGCCTTCGCGCTGCATGCCGACGAGCGGCTCGAATTCGGCAAGGGCCTCAGCGACGAGGACGAGCCCGCCCTGTGGCGGCGCGCGTACAGCGGCGAGGTGGAACAGTGGATCGAGCTCGGCCAGCCGGACGAGGCGCGCCTCCGCAAGGCCTGCGGCCGCGCGCAGCAGGTGGTGGTGCTCAACTACGGCGGGCGCGCCGCCGACATCTGGTGGGACAAGGTGGGCGGCGCGCTCTCGCGCAACGAAAACCTGACCGTGCTCGACATCGACGAGGCCTCCGTGCGCCAGCTCGCCGCGTTGTGCGAGCGTGGCATGCGGCTGCAGTGCCTGATCCAGGATGGCGAGCTGCAGCTGATCGCCGGCGATGCCACCATCGCGATCCGGCCACGCGCCCGCATGGGCGAGTACGCGGCCGCCTGAGCGGGAGCCAGCCATGCACGCCGACCCGGGTCCGCGCACTGCCCTGTTGCTGATGGACCTGCAGCCATCGATCCTGCAGAACTATCCGGACGAGGGCCTGCTCGGGCGCATCCGCACCGCCCTCGCCGCCGCGCGGCGTGCCGGCCTGCCGGTGGTGTGGGTGCGGGTGTGCTTCCGGCCGGGCTATCCCGAGGTGTCGCCCAACAACATGCGGTTTTCGGAAATGCGCCGGACCGGCCGCCTGGTCGAAGGGGAGCCGGGCAGCGACCTCCACCCTTCGCTCGACGTGCAGCCGCAGGACGTGGTGGTGACCAAGCGTCGCATCGGCGCATTCGCCGGCAGCGACCTGGAGATGGTGCTGCGCGCGGCCGGCATCGAGGCATTGGTGCTGGCGGGCGTGGCCACCAGCGGCGTGGTGCTCTCGACCGTGCGGCTGGCGGCCGACCTGGACTACCGCCTCACCGTGCTGGCCGACGGCTGCGCCGATGCCGATCCGGAAGTGCACCGCGTGCTGACCGAGAAGGTGTTCCCCCGCCAGGCCGCCGTGCAGACGATCGCCGCCTGGGTGGAAAGCCTCTCCCTGTAGCGCGCCGTGTCCTCACGCTTCGCCGTACTCGTCGTGCCGGCGCCACCAGCGGTAGGGCTCGGTCTGCGGCCAGCCGGACGGCGAGTCTTCCCAGCTTTCCTGGCGGCCGAACGGCGTGAGGTCGAGCAGGTTGAAGTCCAGCCGCAGGCGGTCGACGCCGCGGGCATCGGTGAAGTAGCTGCGGTACACCACCTCACCCTCGCGCAGGAACACGCTCAACCCGAAGCCGCCTCCGCCCAGGCCGCAGGCTTCGTTGAAGGCCGGGCCCAGCGCGGCGTACCAGGGCACCTGCCAGCCCATGCGTGCGCGGTAGGCGGCCAGCCGCGCGTACGGCGCCGGCGTGACCAGGGCCAGGGTGGTGTCGCGTGCGTGCAGGTGCTCCAGCCGGCCGATGTTGTCCGCGAAGCCCGAGCAGCCCACGCAGAAGTCCTCTCCCGGCGGCATGAAGTGATAGACCACCAACTGGCGCCGGCCCTCGAACAGGTCCGCCAGGCCGAGCTCGCCCGCCGGACCTTCGAAGCGGTAGCCGCCCGCGAAACGCACCATCGGCAGCCGGCGTCGCTCGGCCGCCAGCGCGTCGAGCGCACGGGTGGCCTCTTTTTCGCGGACACGCAGCCGGTGGAGGGCTGCCTGCCAGTCCTCGGGGGACGCCACGGGGGGCATGCCATTCATCGTTGGTCTCCTGTCGTGGCCCGCTGCGGGCCGCCCTCTCCACGACGGCCGGAAGGCCAGTTTTTCGACCGATCGGGCCCGCCAGGGCCGTTCAGACCCGGCACGGGCAAGTTGTCGCGCAAGTCCGTATAATTCCCGGGTTAACCCCTCCGAAACTTACGTGGCGGCTTTCCACGCGCCGCCCGGGCCTGTGCCATGTCCATCGAAAAACTGCGCAACATCGCCATCGTCGCCCACGTCGACCATGGCAAGACCACGCTTGTGGATCAGCTTCTCAAACAATCGGGCACCCTGTCCGAACGCACGGTGCTGGCCGAGCGCGTGATGGACTCCAACGACCAGGAAAAGGAACGCGGCATCACCATCCTGGCCAAGAACACCGCCATCAGCTGGCAGGGCAACCGCATCAACATCGTCGACACCCCCGGACACGCCGACTTCGGCGGCGAGGTGGAGCGCGTGCTGTCGATGGTGGACACCGTGCTGATCCTGGTCGACGCGATGGACGGCCCGATGCCGCAGACCCGTTTCGTCACCCAGAAGGCCTTCGCGATGGGCTTCAAGCCGATCGTGGTGGTCAACAAGATCGACCGCCCCGGCGCCCGCCCCGAGTGGGTCGTGGAACAGGTGTGGGACCTGTTCGACCGCCTGGGCGCCACGCCCGAGCAGATGGACTTCCCGATCGTCTACGCCTCGGCGCTGAACGGCTACGCCTCGCTGGACGAGAACGCCCGCGAAGGCGACATGACCCCGCTGTACGAAGCCATCATGCAGCACGCGCCCAAGCCGGAAGTGGATCCGGAAGGCCCGTTCCAGATGCGCATCAGCCAGCTCGACTACAACAACTTCGTCGGCGTGATCGGCATCGGCCGCATCCAGCGCGGCACGCTGAAGAAGAACATGCCCGTCGCGGTGATCGACCGCCACGGCAAGAAGCGCCAGGGCAAGGTGCTGCAGGTGCTGGGCTTCATGGGCCTGGAGCGCATCGAGCAGGACAGTGCCGAGGCCGGCGACATCGTCGCCATCTCCGGCATCGCGGAGCTCACCATTTCCGACACCGTCTGCTCGCTGGACAAGCCCGAGGCGCTGCCGGCGCTGACCGTCGACGAGCCGACCATCAGCATGACCTTCCAGGTGAACAACTCGCCGTTCGCCGGCAACAAGGACCTCTCCGGCGGCAAGTTCCTCACCAGCCGCCAGCTCAAGGACCGCCTCGAGCGCGAGCAGGTGCACAACGTGGCGCTGCGCGTCGAGCAGGGTTCGGACGCGGACAAGTTCCTGGTCTCCGGCCGCGGCGAGCTGCACCTGTCGGTGCTGATCGAGAACATGCGCCGCGAGGGCTACGAGCTCGCCGTGTCGCGCCCGGAAGTGATCGTCAAGGAGATCGACGGCCAGAAGATGGAGCCGTTCGAGCAGCTGGTGGTCGACGTGGAAGAGATTCACCAGGGCCCGGTGATGGAGCGCCTGGGCATCCGCAAGGGCCAGCTCAAGAACATGGAGCCGGACGGCAAGGGCCGCGTGCGCCTGGAGTACATGATCCCGGCGCGTGGCCTGATCGGCTTCCAGAACCAGTTCAAGACCCTGACCCAGGGTTCGGGCCTGCTGTTCCACGTGTTCGACCATTACGGTCCGAAGGAAGAAGGCCAGATCGCCAAGCGCCCCAACGGTGTGATGATCGCCAACGCCGGCGGTACCACCCCCGCCTACTCGCTGGGCCCGCTGCAGGAGCGCGGCAAGCTGTTCGCGGCCGAGGGCGACAACGTGTACGAGGGCCAGCTGGTCGGCATCCACGCCAAGGACAACGACCTGACGGTCAACGCGATCAAGCCCAAGCCGCTGACCAACATGCGCGCCTCGGGCAAGGACGACGCGATCCAGCTCACTCCGGCGATCAAGTTCTCGCTGGAGCAGGCGCTGGACTTCATCGACGACGACGAGTTGGTCGAGGTCACGCCGAAGGAAATCCGCCTGCGCAAGAAGCACCTGACCGAGAACGACCGCAAGAAGGCCTCTCGCGCGGCGTGACCGCCGTCGCATCCGGGACACGATCAAGCCGCCGCGAGGCGGCTTTTTCGTTCCCGTGCACATGGCGACCACGGTGGCGGGTGCAACGTCCGGACGACCGGCGCGGGGACGCCGGCGCGAGAGCCAAGGGAGCTGTCATGGAGATTCCGAGCAGCCGGCCGGTGTCCTTCACCCAGGTCGGCAACGAGCTGGACGGCTTGAAGAACGAAGTGGAAGCCATGTCGCTGGTGCTGCGTGCGCTGATCGAATCGCATCCGGCGCCGGCCGAGCTGGTCAAGCGCTGGCGTGCGCTGAGCCGCGACCCGATCGACCAGACCCGGCCCAAGGGCTGCCACCAGGGCGTGCTCACGCGGCAGGAGCGGCTCTACCAGACGCTGCAACGCTGGTCGCACACCGTCCACAGCGCCGAGATATCCGGTTCCCTCTCCCCGCCCGGGAGAGGGCTGGGGTAAGGGGGCCTCTGGCTCCCTCTCCCCTTCGGGGAGAGGGCTGGGGTGAGGGGCCGCGCTTGCCACAAGATCGCCCCCCCTAGCGATTGTCCCCCTTCGGAAACTTCACCCGCTCCGGCTCCGCATTGAGCCGCGCCAGCATGGTGCCGATCAGCCGTGTCTTGACGCTGCCGGCATGGCGCGGATCCACCACGTAGCGCACGATCGCGTCGACCCAGGTATTGGCATTGATGCGGAACAGCACCGACGGCCGCTCGTTCACCTGCAGCTCGTCCACCGGCGTCCTGGCCAGCACCTCGCGGAAGGTGCGTACACGATCGAGCATCGCCTCGCCCAGCTCCTCCTCGGCCGCCTCGCGCATCACCTGCGCCACGAAGGCGAAATCGCTGTCGTAGGCGACCTGGAACTTGATCTCGTTCCAGACGTAGGGGAACACCGGCCAGGAATAGTTGTAGACCGCGCTGGTCAGCACGTTGGCGTTGGGAAACTTGATGATCCGTCCGCTCGGGTGGTCGGAGGACAGGTACGGCCCGCCGACCTCCCACAAGGTGGTGTCCAGGTAGGTCACGTCGATCACGTCGCCGGTGGCGTCGCCGATCTGGATGCGGTCGCCGACGCGGTACGGCTCGCGCACCAGGATGTAAACCCAGCCAATGAAGCTGGTGATCGGCGTCTGCAGTGCGAAGCCCAGCACCAGCGAGATCAGCCCCAGCGACGCCACCGCCGCGTACCAGTTGGCGAACAGCACCGACACCACGATCAGCGCCAGCACGACGTAGATGACCAGCCTCAGGATGCGCTTGAGGTTGTAGCGCGTGACCGCAGTCTGCGCCCGCTCGATCGCGAAGGCCCGCACCAGCCGCGCCGCGGCCAGCGTCAGCACCACCGCCATCGCGCCCACGGTGGCGCGCCGGGCCATCGGCAGGTAACGGCCGAGGATGCCGAAAAGCTCCAGGCGCAGGAGATAGAACAGCACGCACAGCACGGCCAGCACCAGCGCGTAGATGCCCAGCCAGAGCTTGTGCCCCGAGCGCACCGGGCGCTTGTGCTTGTGGTGCGTGGCCGTGCTGGTGGCCAGCGCGCGGCGCACGTCGGCGCGGCGCTCCACCCGGCGTACCGCCTTGTCGGTCATGCGTTCTCCCAGGAACCGGTCACCGCACACAGCAGACAACCGCGGCGGTGCCGGTCGGGTGAAGACGTTGACCCCCGCTGCACGCCAGCGCCGGATGATGAGTCCGGTAGCAATGCGCTGCACCGACACCGTGGTCCAGGAGAAGAGATGCCGGCCGAATCCGCGAGCACCGGCGACAGATGTCCGCCGCCACGACCGAACTGGAAGCGGCGCCTGACATGGGCGGCCCTGGGCGCCTTCGCGGCGCTGGCGATCGGCGTGCTGGTGCTCAACCTGATCCCGCAAACCCAGCAACTGGTGCATCCGCTGGGACCCCTGAGCCCGGTCGACAGCCCGCAGTTCCGTCGCGAGATCGGCAACCTGCTCGGCCCACCCATCATCGAGGGCAACGCGGTGGAGGACTTCCAGAACGGCGCGGAAATCTTCCCCGCCATGCTGGAGGCGATCCGTTCGGCCAGGACCAGCGTGGACATGGAGACCTACATCTACTGGTCCGGCCACGTCGCCGACGAGTTCGTGCAGGCGCTCACCGAGCGCGCCCGCGCCGGCGTGCGGGTGCACGTGATTGCCGACTGGGTCGGCTCGGTCAAGATGCACCACGACGTGGTCCAGGCGCTGCGCGACGGCGGCGTGCACTTCGAGTACTTCCATCCGCTGCGCTGGTACGACATCGACCGCTTCAACAACCGCACCCACCGCAAGCTGCTGATCGTCGACGGCCGCGTGGCCTTCACCGGCGGCGTGGGCATCGCCGACGAATGGAACGGCCACGGCGACCGGCCGGACATCTGGCGCGACATGCAGATCCGCATCACCGGCCCGGGCGCGTTGCAAATGCAGGCAGTGTTCGAGGACAACTGGATCACCACCACGGGCCAGGCGCTGCTCGGCGCGGAGTACTACCCCGAGGTGCCGCCGGCCGGGGACGTCGCCGTGCAGACGGTCGCCAGTTCGCCCGAGGGCGGCGGCGAAAACCTGCAGTTGATGTACCTGATGGCGATCGACGGCGCGCGCCGCTCGATCGACCTGGAGGCGGCCTACTTCGTCCCGGACGACCTGACCATGGCAGCCCTCAAGCGCGCGCTGGCGCGCGGCGTGCGCATCCGCATGGTGGTGCCGGGTCCCTATGTCGACAGCGAGATCATCAAGAGCGCGTCGCAGAACCGATGGGGCGAAATGCTGCAGGCCGGCGCGCACATCTGGCGCTTCCAGCCGGCCATGTTCCACAACAAGCTGATGATCGTGGACGACTACCTCACCATCGCAGGCAGCGCCAACTTCGACAACCGTTCCTTCAGCCTCAACGACGAATCCAACGTGCTGGTGTTCGACCGCGGCTTTGCGGCGAAGATGACAGAAGTCGTCGAACGCGACATCGCACAGTCGCAGGAACTCTCCCTCGAGCAGTGGCGACACCGCCCGTGGACGCGCCGCGTGCTGGACTGGCTCTCCGCGCTGGGCGCGACACAGTACTGAGGAGGACGCCGTGGCCACCCGCAAGCCGCTCAAGGTCGCCACCTTCAACATCAATGGCGTGCGCACGCGGCTGGCCTCGCTGCTGGCCTGGCTGGAGCGCGAACAGCCCGACGTGGCCTGCCTGCAGGAACTGAAGGCCCCGGACGAGGCCTTTCCCGTCGGCCCGATCCGCGACGCCGGCTACGGTGCGATCTGGCACGGCCAGCGCTCGTGGAACGGCGTGGCGATCCTGGCCCGCGGCGCCGAGCCGCTGGAAAGCCGTCGCGGCCTGCCGGGCGATCCGCAGGACATGCAGAGCCGCTATCTGGAAGCGGCCGCGCACGGCCTGATCGTCGGCTGCCTCTACCTGCCCAACGGCAACCCGCAGCCGGGCCCGAAGTTCGACTACAAGCTGGCCTGGTTCGACCGCTTCCTCGACTACGCGCACGGCCTCATCGACAGCGAACACCCGGTGGTGCTGGCCGGCGACTACAACGTGGTGCCCACCGACGAGGACATCTACAACCCGCGCTCCTGGCGCAAGGATGCGCTGCTGCAACCGGAAAGCCGCGAGCGCTACGCCGACCTGCTGGCGCAGGGCTGGACCGATGCGCTGCGCCACCGCTTCGGCGAGGAACGCGTGTACACGTTCTGGGATTACTTCCGCCAGCACTGGGAGCGCAACTCGGGCCTGCGCATCGACCACCTGCTGCTCAACCGCGCGCTGACGCCGCGGCTGAAGGACGCCGGCGTGGACCGCTGGGTGCGCGCCCTGCCGCATCCGAGCGACCACGCACCGACCTGGATCACGCTGGGCCGCAGCAAGACCCGCTAGCCCGCCGCCGGCATGGGGGAAACCGCCGGTCCGCTCGTCCCGTGTAGATCGTGGGACTGGCCGCTGCCTTGCCGCCCGGCGCGGCCGCAGCCCGGAGACTACCCTTGCGCCACCCGCCAATGGCAGAGTGGCCCCGCCATCGCATTCCGGAGCATCCATGCGCTTCCTGCCCTGCCTTGCCGGCCTCGCGCTGGCCGCCACCTGCCTCTGCGCCCATGCGGCCGATACCCTGGCCGCCAGCGCCTTCGCGCGCGACCCGGCGCAGCCGGTCGACCCGGCCTACACCGCGCAGATCGGCAAGTTCACCACCGACCCGCAGTTCAACACGCCGCTGACCGACTACCTGCCGGCCTCGCCCGGCGTGCCCACGCCGCTGCAGGTGCTCGGCCACATCGCCGGCGCGGCGGACTGGCTGCCCTATTCGGCCGACGTCTACCGCTATTTCCGCGCACTCGATACCGCGAGTCCCCGGGTGAAGGTATTCAGCATCGGCAAGACCGAGGAAGGCCGCGAGATGATCGCCGTGGCGGTCGCCGACGAGTCGCTGCTGGCTAACCTCCAAGCCAACGACGCCCGCCTGGCGCAACTGGCCGACCCGCGCACCCTCGGCATGGACGACGCCAGGGCCGACGCGCTGATCAGGGACACCACGCCGGTCTACTACATCACCGGCTCGATCCACTCCACCGAGACCGGCGCACCCACCGCACTGATGGAACTGGCCTACCGCCTGGCGGTGGACGACGCGCCGTACATCCGCAACATCCGCTCGCATGTGATCACGCTGATCACGCCGATCGTCGAGGTGGACGGCCGCGACCGCATGGTCGACCTCTACAACTGGCACAAGGCCAACCCCGGCAAGAACTATCCGCGCCTGCTCTACTGGGGCCACTACGTCGCGCACGACAACAACCGCGACGCGATGGGCATGACCCTGGCGCTGACCCGCAACGTCGCCGATACCTACATCGGCTGGCACGCGCAGGTGCTGCACGACCTGCACGAGTCGGTGCCCTTCCTCTACGACAACACCGTCGGCGACGGCCCCTACAACGCCTGGATCGACCCGATCCTCACCAGCGAGTGGCAGCAGCTCGGCTGGGACAACGTGCAGAAGATGACCCAGCTCGGCCTGCCCGGCGTGTTCACCCATGGCGACTTCGACACCTGGAGCCCCGGGTATCTGATGTTCATCGCCGCCATGCACAACGGCGTCAGCCGCCTGTACGAGACCTTCGGCAACGGCGGCGCCGACACGCGCAAGCGCATCCTCGACCCCTCCGAGTACGAGCGCACCTGGTACCGGCCCAACCCGCCGCTGCCGGAGGTGACCTGGTCGCAGCGCAACAACAACAACTACGAACAGACCGGCGTGCTCACCGCGCTGGACTACTTCGCGCGCAACGGCCAGGGCTTCCTGAAGAACTTCTACCTGAAGGCCAAACGCTCGATCGAGAAGCCCACCGAGGCCGGCCCCGCCGCCTACGTGCTGCCGGGCGACGACAAGCGCCGCGGCACCCAGGCGCAGTTGCTGCGCGTGCTCGAGCGCCAGCACGTGGAGATCAGCCGCGCCAGCGCGGCCTTCAGCGTGACCCTGCCCGCCAGCGGCGGGGACAAGAAGCCGCGCACGCGCCGCTTCCCCGCCGGCAGCTACGTGGTGCGCATGGACCAGCCCTACTCGCGCATCGCCGATACCCTGCTCGACCGCCAATACTGGTCGCCGAAGGACCCGCAGCAGCATCCCTACGACGACACCGGCTGGTCGATGGGCGACCTGTTCGACGTCGAGGTGGTGCGCGTCACCGACCCGGACGTGCTCAAGGCGCCGATGGCGAAACTGGACGCGCAAGTGGACGTGCCGGCGGGCTTGGCCGGCATCGACGCGGCCAACGCGAAGCTGCCGCGCATCGCGCTAATGCACACCTGGCTCAGCACGCAGACCGAAGGCTGGTGGCGCATGGCACTGGACCAGTTGGGCGTGCGCTACGACTACATCAGCACGCAGGACGTGGCGCGCATGCCCGACCTGCGCGCGAGATACGACGCCATCCTGTTCGCCCCCGTCGGCGGCGCCAGCCTGCGCCGCATCGTCGATGGCCTGCCGATGTGGGGCAACCCGATGCCCTGGCAGACCAGCCCGCTCACGCCCAACCTGGGCCACATCGACAGCACGCCCGACATCCGTCCGGGCCTGGGCGAGGCGGGCCTGGCCAACCTCAAGCGCTTCGTGCACGAGGGTGGCCTGCTGGTCACCGCCGAGGACACCGCGCAGTTCGCCATCGACGCGGGGCTGGCGCCCGGCGTGTCCGTGACGCCCACAGCCAAGCTCAAGGTGGTCGGCAGCGTGCTGCAAGCCGACGTGGTCGACCGCGACAGCCCGGTCGCCGACGGTTACGGCGAGCACCTGGCGCTGTACAGCGCGGACGGCCAGTCCTTCACCGTGTCCAATCTGCTGACTGGCGACCACGGCCTGCCCAGCGCCCGCGACGCCGAACGCCCCACCGGCCGCGGCGGCCCGCAGGACGAAGACGTCCCCGAAGGCCGTCCGTTCGCCCCGCCCCCCGCACTGCCCGATGCCAAGCCCTGGCAGGCGCTGCCGCTCAACGAGGACCAGGCCTACAACAACCCCTGGGTGATTCCGCAGAAGCAGCGGCCGCGGGTGATCCTGCGCTTCGCCGACGCCAAGCGGCTGCTGGTCTCGGGGCTGCTCGACGGCGGCAGCGAGATGGCCGAACGCGCGGCCGTGGTGCAGGCGAGCTACGGCAAGGGCCACGTGCTGCTGTTCGCCGGCAACCCGATCTGGCGCGGCGAGACGCTGGGCAGCTATCCGCTGGTGTTCAACGCGCTGACGCATTTCGACCGTTTGGACCGCTGACCGCAGCCTCACCTGCCGAGCCTTCCCCCGCGAACGCGGGGGAAGGTGCCGACAGGCGGATGGGGGCGCTTTTGAGCGCAATGTCCGGGCGGGCCTTTCGCAAGGCCTCCCCCATCCGCCCTTCGGGCACCTTCCCCCGTGAACGGGGGAAGGTCCACGCGAGGCGCCTGCTGAATACACGCCATGCGCCTCACGGCTTCTTCATCGTCCATTGCCGCTTGCGCCCGAAAACTCGGACGCATCACTCCCATGGAGGAACGGCCATGAAAAAGCTCGCTTCGACGACCTTCGCGCTGGCCCTGGGCGTCTCCGGCGCGGTGCTGGCGCAGCAGGCGATGACCGAAGCCCAGGTGCGCGAGACGCTGATCCACCAGGGCTACACCGACATCGACGACCTCAAGTTCGACGGCGGCGTGTGGCGCGCCAAGGCGGACAGCGCCGACGGCAGTGACGTCAAGCTGCGCATCGATCCGAAGACCGGCAAGGTGTACCCGGACAAGGAAGTCTCGCGCCTGAGCAAGGACGACGTGCGCGCCGCGCTCGCCACCCAGGGCTACACCAACGTGCACGACGTGGACTTCGACGACGGCGTCTGGCACGCCAAGGCGGACGACAAGAACGACCACCGCGTGAAGCTGACCGTCGACCCCGCCAACGGCCAGGTGATCGACAGCAAGGACTGATGGCTCAGCGCGCCGACGCGCCCGCGGCGGGGTTGAGCGCCTCGTCCGTGGGCGCCGCGCGGAACTGGTGCCGCCAGCGCAGCGCACCCAGCACCAGCAGCACCAGCAGTGCCACCAGCAGCAGGATCAGGCCGCGCCGTCGCTTGCCCTTGTTCTTCATGCCCGCACCGTAGCCCGGGGGTTGTCGCGACCGTGTGCGCGCCGATCGCTAGCGGCCCAGCGCCCAGCGGCCCAGCACGCGGTATTCGGTGCGCCCGAGCAGGCTGTGCACCAGCACGAACTCGCGCGCCGTCCAGCCCAGCGGATCGACCGGCCGCACCGCCACGTTGCGCGCGTCGTACAGCAAGGTCACGTGCGGCACGAACGCCCGCTCGCGCCGCCCCAGGCCCGCTGCGGCGAGCCGCGCGCCCAAGCTTGCATGCAGTTCGCCCAAACCGGGGGCGTCGCCTGCGCCGAGCAGCACGAACGGATGCTTGCCGGGCCGCCCGGCGAAGCTGCCCACGCGGTCGAAGCGCGCCTCGAACGCGTCCAGCGCCACGCCTACGGCCGCAGCGCGTGCATCCTCCACTCGCTGCTGCGGCAGGCCGGCGAAGTCGCCCAGGTGCTGCAGGGTCACGTGCAGGTGCGTGGTCGGTCGCGGCCGGCCCCTCAGGCCGAGGCTTTCGCGCAGGCCATCTGCCAGCCGTGCCAACTGCGTGGCCTCCTCCGGCGGCGGCATCACGGCGAAGAACAGGCGGTCGGTGGGATGCGCCGCGGCAAAGCCGCCGAGGGAAGTCTGTTGCATGGCAACCGGTACGGGACGAGGAGCCATCCATTGTAGGAGCCGCGGGCGGTGCACAATGGAGGCTTCCCCGCAACGAGCACCCCACCATGCCCAAGATCGACCTTCCCAGCGTTCCCGAGCGCCGCGGCTCGGGCTATCCCGCCCCCTTTGCGCAGGCAGCGCAGGGACGCATCAAGCAGGCGCTGGGCCATGCCGGCGGGCTGTCCGACTTCGGCGTCAACCTGACCCGGCTGCCGCCGGGCGGCTGGTCGAGCCAGCGCCACTGGCACACCCGCGAGGACGAGTTCGTCTACCTGCTCTCCGGCGAGCTGGTGCTGGTCACCGACGCCGGCGAGCAGCCGCTGCGCGCCGGCGACTGCGCCGCCTTCCCGAAGAACGTGGCCGACGGCCACCACCTGATCAACCGCGGCAGCGAGACGGCGGTATACCTAGAGATCGGCACGCGCTCGGCCGAAGACGCCTGCCACTACCCGGACATCGACCTCTACGTGGAAGGCGATGGCGGCTTCACCCACAAGGACGGCACGCCCTACTAGCGCGTCAGTCGCCGCTCCCGCGCAGGTCGCCGTCGGGATTGCTGCGGCACGGCAAAGGGGGCCGCTGCAATACACGTCGCTCCCGGACGTGGCGATGTACTGGGGCGCGTAGCCGCAGCGAATAGCCGTTGTCGGACCAGAGCTTGTCTCCGGTGTCGGACGCCGCGATGCCGTCGAAAGAATCGGCGCATCGCGCTTCCCTACCCTGACTTCAGCCATGGGCTGCCGCAAGGGGTTGCGGGGAGCCGGGGTGCCACCACCGGCGAGGAAAGCACGATGCGCCAACGCTTCGGAGCGTGCGCGCGCCGGCGTGAAGGCACCGGCGAGGAATCGCGCAGCGCGCGTCACTTGTCGCGCAGCGCCTCGACCTGGATGCGCAACGCTACCTGCATGTCGAAGCCGTACGCCTTGCCTGCGTCGAGCCCGTAGGCACCGCGGTCGAAGCTGCCCAGTGCATCGGCGCCGCACCATTCGCGCTTGAGCATCGGATGCGGCATGCACTTGAAGTGGTCGATGCGCAGTTCCAGCGGACGGGTGACGCCATGCAGCGTCAGCGTGCCTTCCGCGCGCGTCGGCGCACCGTCGACGAAGCCGGCCAGGCGCCCCTTGTAGACGGCGTCGTGCGGGCGATGGGCGAGGTCGAAGAAATCCTTGCCGCGGGCCCAGGCATTGAGCGCGTCCTGTCCGAAATCGATGCTGTCCAGCGCGATGCTCACCTCGAAGCTGCCGCTGCCCCGGGCCTTGTCCAGCTCAACCCAGCCCTTGCTGCGGTTGAACTTGCCACGCCAGGTGGAGATGCCCATGTGGTCGGCTTCGAAGCTCGGATAGGTGTGGTCCGGATCGAGCGTGTAGCGCACGGTCGCGGCGGAGGCGGCGGCGGGGACCAGCAGCACGATCGGCAGCAGGCGGCGGAGGGTGTCGGCGAAAGTGCGCATGACGGTTCCTGGTGGCGGGGCGCCGGCGGCGCCTTCATCGAGACGACGGGCGGGCAAGGTAGGAATCGACAGGCCACCGTGGCACGCCGCCACCCTGGGGGCGCGGATGCAAAAAACCTTCCGCGTCAGCTTTTTACCGCAAAAACTTGCTGCCATGATGCCGGTGCGGTCGACACCTTGGAGCTTTCCATGGTCCAGAGCACGCGCCATGCTTCCTCCTGGCCGGTAGGTCCGGGCGAAATGGTGGAGTGCATCCGCCGCCACGACTGGGCCGCTACCGCGCTGGGACCGATCGCCGGCTGGCCGCCGCACCTGCGCACCGCGCTCGACATCTGCCTGGCCTCGCCCATTCCCACCGCCATCCTGTGGGGCGACGAGCGCCTGCAGCTCTACAACGACGCCTATCGGCCGATCGCACGCGAACGCCATCCGGCCATCCTCGGCCGCCCCGTGCTGGAGAACTGGCCGGACGCGCGCGAACTGATCCGTCCGATGCTGGACCGGGTCTTCGCCAGCGGTGAGCCGACCCTGGCGGAAAGTTGGCCGGTGCTGCTCGACAGCCCGGCGGGCGTGCCGGACGAGCGCTTTTTCACCTTCAGCTTTTCCGCCATCCGCGACCGCTATGGCGTCGTCGTTGGCGCGTTGCACACCGCCATCGAAAGCACCGCGCAGGTCCGCGCCGGACAACGCCTGCGGGAACTGATGAATGACACTGGGCTGGGCGCGAACTTCCACGCGTTGTTCCAGTCCGCACCGGTGCCCCTGCTGCTGCTCGCCCCGCCGTCCTTCCACGTGGTGGCCGCCAACGCCGCCTCGCTGCGTGCGCTCGGCGAACCGCGCGAAACCCTGGTGGGCCGCCCGGTTTACGAGGTTTTCGCCCGCTGGCCCAACCGCCGGCCGATCGAGGCTCAATTGCGCGCGTCGCTGGAGCGCGTCCTCGCCAACCGCACCCCGGACACTCTGCCGATGGTGGCGCAGGAAGGATCGCCCGGCCAACGATGGTGGAGCGTGATCAACACGCCAATGCTCGATCCGCGCGGCGAGGTCGCGCTAGTGATCCACCGTGCCGAAGACGTAACCGAACTCGTCCGCTTGCGCAGCGCCACCGAGGCAAAGGCCCAGCTCGACTGCGAACAGCGGGCGCTGATGGAGCGCCTGTGCGGGGCCGCCACCGCCTTCACGGACGGGCGGACCGACGACGGCGGCGTTGCGAAGCGGCAGTCCCGCCTGATCGCCGGCATGCTCGACTCGATCACCGACTATGTCTATGCAATCGACCGCGAGCACCGCTTCGCCTACGCCAACCATGCGATGCGCCGGCTGCTCGGCACGGCACACGATCCGATCGGCAAGACGTTCAGCGAGCTTGGCTATCCGCAGGCCCTCGTGCAGCGGCTGGACAGCCACATCCGACTCGTCTTCGAAACAGGAGAGGCCGTCGACGATGAGCTATCCCTGACCAGCCCTACCGGCACGCGCGCCTATTACCAGTTCGTCTGGAGCCCGGTACGCGGCGAAGACGGCCGGGTCGAACGCGTGGTCGGCGTCTCGCGCGACACCAGCGAGCGCCGCCGCATGGAAGAGCGCCTACGCCAGGGCGAGGCGCGCCAGTCCTTCCTGCTGCAGCTCGGCGACCGCATCCGCGGGCTCGACGACGCCGCCCGGCTGATGGCAAGGGTCACCGCGATGGTCGGCCGCCACCTGCGCGTGGGCCGCTGCGGCTATGGCGAGGTGACCGACTGCGGCCAGTTCTTCGTGGTCGAACGCGACTGGACCGACGGCGCCATGCCCAGCCTGGCCGGCCGCGTGGCACTGGCCGACTTCGGCGAGGCGGTGGTGGCGCAGTACCGCGCCGGCCAGACCGTGGTGCTCGACGACACGCTGGAGGACGCACGCACGCGCGGGGCCGCGAAGGCCTACGCCGGCGCCGGCCACCTGCGTGCGGGCGTGAGCGTGCCGCTGATCAAAGGCGGCCGCTTCGTGGCCGCCTTCTACGTCCACCAGAGCCAGCCGCGGCGCTGGCGCGACGAGGAGGTGGCCCTGCTCGGCGAGGTCGCCGAACGCACCTGGGCGGCGGTGGCGCGCGCGCGCGCCGAACGCGCGCTGCGCGAGAGCGAGCGGCGCTACCGCGCGCTGTTCGACGCCATCGACGAGGGCTTCTGCCTGGTCGAGAAGGTCGACACCGCGCCGGGCCTGCCGTCGGACTACCGCTACCTGGTGACCAATCCAGCCTTCGCCAAGCACACCGGCATCGAAGGGGTGGTCGGGCGGACCATGCGCGAGGTGTTCCCGGACGCGGCGGCGTCCTGGTACGACACTTTCGACAGCATCATCGGCAGCGGCGAAGCGTTCCGCTTCGAGCATGGCCTGATCACCCACGGACGCGTGTTCGACGTCTACACCTGCCGCCTGGATGACGGCACGCGCCGGCGCGTGGCGGTGATCTTCAACGACATCACCGAACGCAAGCGCCACGAACAGCACCAGCGGCTGCTGCTCAACGAACTCAACCATCGCGTGAAGAACACGCTGGTGACGGTGCAGTCGATGGCGATGCAGAGCTTCCGGCCCGGCACTGAGCCGGAGCAGGCGCGGCAGCAGTTCGAAGGACGCCTGATGGCGCTGTCGCGGGCGCACGACATCCTCACCCGCGAGAGCTGGGGCGGCGCGCCGCTGGAAGGCATCGTGCAGGAGGCGATCGCGCCGTACCGCGACCAGCACCACGACCGGTTGCACGCTGCCGGCCCACAGGTCTGGCTACCGCCACGGCATGCGCTGGCCTTCGCCATGGTGCTGCACGAGCTGGGCACCAACGCGGTCAAGTACGGCGCGCTGTCCAATGCGGATGGCCGCATCGAAATCAGTTGGACCGCCAACGGCAGCCTGCGCCTGCGCTGGACCGAGTCCGGCGGCCCTGCGGTGGTGCCACCGGCGCGGCGCGGCTTCGGTTCGCGCCTGATCGAGCGCGGCCTGCGCCACGAGATCGGCGGCAGAGTCGCCCTGGAGTTCGCGCCAGGCGGCGTGGTCTGCACCATCGAGACGCCGCTGGGCGATTCCGGCGCGGTGGCCAACATGGCATGGGCCGAGGGAACCAACGCGGCGTGAGGCAGCAGGTGCGCCGGCCTCGCGTCATGGCGGCCGCTGCTGTGCGGCCTGCCGCAGTTCGGTTATCGTGGGCCGGCAGCCCTTTCATGCAGGGGGGAGCATGATCGACACGGGTCCCGTCATCTTCGGCTACTACACCGCCGCGCTGGTAGCCACCGCCGGCATCGCGCTCGCGTCGGGGACCCAGTTCGCCGTCATCGGCCTGTGGCGCAGGCGCGAGGCGGTGTACCTGTCCTACGCGATGCTCTGCCTGTGCGTCGCCATCCTGTCCTTTTCCAACGCCTTGCTGCACACCGCGAGCAGCCTGCCGGTGGCGACCGCGGCGATGCGCGCGATGATCGGTGCGGCGGCGATCTCGTTCCTGCCGTTCGTGGTGTTCATCCGTGCCTATACGGGCGGCCCGGCCCAGCCGCGGCTGCAACTGGCGGTCGGCGCGGCGGCCGGCTTCTTCAGTTGGCTCAACCTGGACCTGCCCGGCACCTTGTTCTTTACCCGCGTGACGCCCGGTGCGGGCATCGCGCTGCCGTGGGGCGAGCAGTTGTATGGCCTGGCCGGCGTCCCCTCGAATTGGGGGCTGCTGTTCCACGCGCTGACCTACGTCGCCTTCCTGTGGGCGCTGTCGCTGGCCGTCACGCAGATGCGCGGGGGCGAGCGGCTGCGCGGCGCGCTGCTGGCGATCTGCCTGCTCTCGCAGTTCGCCGCACTGCTGTGGGGCGACATCGTGGTCGACGCGCTGGGCCACCACTATCCCTACCTGGACGCTTTCTCGTTCCTGCCCTTCGTCCTGCTGATGGGCGTGTCGCTGGCCACCCAGTTGCACCAACGCACGGTGCAACTGGAACAGACCACGCGCCGGCTCGAGGCCGAGGCGCACATCCGCCGCGAGGCGGAATTCAACCTGCGCCACGTCGCCTACCACGACAGCCTCACCGGCCTGCCCAACCGCCTGCGCGCGCTCGACCACCTGGCCGAACTGCACACCGAGACGCTGGCCCGCGGCCAGCATGGCGCGGTGCTGCTGATCGACCTGGACAACTTCAAGACCATCAACGATGCACTGGGCCACCCGATCGGCGACCGCATGCTCGAAGCGATCGCCGACCGCCTGCTCGCCGCCGCGCCGACCGATGCGATGCTCGCGCGGCTGGGCGGCGACGAATTCGTGCTGGTGCTCGGGCCGCTGGCCGGCTCCACCGCGGCGGTGCAGGCGCAGGCACAGCAGGCGGCCGAAAGCATGGTCGCGCGGCTGGCCGAGCCGGTGATGGTGGACAGCCGCATCCTCGCGGTCGGCGCCAGCGTCGGCGTGGCCCTGTTTCCCGCCGGCGAACAGGACGTGGCCGACCTGCTGCGTCGCGCCGACATCGCGCTCTATCGCGCGAAGGCGGCCGGGCGCAATGCGGTGCGGCTGTTCCTGGAGCCTATGCAGCAGGAGGCCGACACGCGCCTGACGCTGGAGCGCGGCCTGCGCACGGCGCTGGAGCAGGAGCGCATGCCCACCCAGTTCGCCCTGCACTTCCAGCCGCAGGTGAACCGCCGCGGCGAACTGGTCGGCGCCGAGGCGCTGCTGCGCTGGCACCACCCGCAACTGGGCGAACTGTCGCCGGCCGTGTTCATTCCGTTGGCCGAGGAAACCGGCCTGATCCACGCGCTCGGCGCCTGGGTCATCGGCGAGGCGTGCGCGCACATCCGCGGCTGGGACCGCGACGGCGTGCCCTTCAGCGGGCGCCTGGCCGTGAACGTGAGCGCCTGGCAATTGAGCCAGCCGCGCTTTGCGGAACAATTGGAGGCGCAAGTGCGCGCGGCCGGGATCGAGCCCTCGCGACTGGCACTGGAGCTGACCGAGAGCGCGCTGCTGCGCGATTTCGACAGCGCGCTGGAAACGCTCGAGCAGCTTTCCGCGGCCGGCTTCCGGCTGGCGCTGGACGACTTCGGCACCGGCTATTCCTCGCTGAGTTACCTGCAGCGGTTGCCGCTGGACGTGCTCAAGGTCGACCGCGCCTTCGTCAGCGAACTGACGCCCAATACGACCAACCCGCTGGCCGGCTTCATCATCGACGTGGCGCACCGGCTGGGCATCGCCACGGTGGCCGAGGGCGTGGAAAGCGTGCCGCAGCGGCTGGCGCTGGAGCGGCTCGGTTGCGACGGCCTGCAGGGCTACCTGATCTGCCGCCCGGTGGACGAAGCGGGCTTCCGCCGCTGGCTGGTCGAGCACCAGCAGGCGCGCGCGCTGCCGCAGGCGCAGCGCAATGCGCACGACGCGCCGGGCGCGCATGACGCCTCGGCGCACGACAGGAATTCCTCGGGCGACTAGCGCGCCACGCGGCTGGCAGCAAAGTCCTGCCGCCGATCCGAGCGACGGCCTATGCCGGCTCCGGATCCGCGCCGCCGGGTTGCCCCGGCCGCTCGGCCAGCTTGCTGGCATACATCGCGCGGTCGGCGGCGGCGTACAGGCGCGTCTCGTCCTGCCCGTCGTCCGGGTACAGGGCCATGCCGATGCTCGCGCCGATCGACAGTCGCTGCCCCTGGAATTCGGTGCTGGCGTCGAAGGCCCGCGCCAGGCGCTCGGCACGGGCCTGCGCGGCGTTGCGGTCGGCCACCTCCGGCAGGATCGCGGCGAACTCGTCGCCGCCCAGCCGCGCCAGCGTGTCGCCCGCGCGCACGCCCTGCTGCAGCCGCTGCGCCACGAAGTGCAGCAGCGCGTCGCCCGCCGCATGGCCCAGCGTGTCGTTGATGCGCTTGAAATCGTTGAGATCGATGACCAGCATCGCGATGCGCCCGCCGCTCTCCCGCGCGCGCTTGAGCGCCTGTTCCAGCCGGTGCGTGAACACGCGGCGGTTTGGCAGGCCGGTCAGCGCGTCGTGCTGGGAGGCATGCTCGGCATGGCCGATCTGCTCCTCCAGCAAGGTAAAGATCATGCCGGTGGCGACCAGGAACTTGGGCAGATTCCACGCCTCGTTCTCGATGCCCCAGCCGGTCAGCCACGGATCGAGCGCGGCCGCCACCGGGAACACCGCCGCCCAGGCGACGAAGCTCACCGTGGTGAACACCGCGCCCACCGAGGGCGCGGCCGCGCCGCGGTAGAAGCAGAACGCCACCGCCAGGTAGTGCCAGAACAGCATCCAGTTGAGCGCCTGGTCGATCGCACCGTGCCAGGCGAACACGCCTTGCAAGGCATAGATGCCGACCAGCGCCGGCACGCACCAGCGGGGTCTGCGCCGGTCGCGGCAGAACACCCAGGCGGTCGAGCCCAGGCCGATGGCGGTGCAGGCGAGATAGGGCAGCCGCGCCTCCACGCCGTAGGCCGCGAACACGAAGAACGCCACGTCCGGCATCGCCGCCAGCAGCGTGATCCCCAGGGCGCGCCACCAGGCCAACCGCGTGTCCGAGCCGGCCCAGATGAAGGCCACGCTGGTCAGCAGCAGCATCGAGAGCGAAACCGCCAGCGCTGCGTCGGCCGCGGCACCCGGTGCGAGGTTGCGCTCAATGAACTGCGCGACGATGTGCACCAGGATCATTGCCCAACCGACCAGCCAGTAGCGTGGAAGGATCTGCCGGGTGCGCTTGAGCAGTGCGGCGAACACCAGCACCAGGCCGCCGATGGCGAGGAAATCGGGAACGACAGACAGGTTCAAAACCAGGGCTCTCCGCAAGCGCCCGGGTACCGCCCGGGGACGAGGCTCCAGATCGTTGTATCGGCGGTGCGGTAGCCAGCTTGAGCCCGGCGTCGGGCAGATGCAACGCATGGGGCCGCTCGGTCCGCCCCGGTCGCCCGGCGCGCAGGCAAGGTCCCTGCGCCGTGGGAAACCCGAGTGCGCATGGCGCTACGCATGCGGGCGAGGCGCGCCATCGTGCCGGACCGCGCCGAGCACCGCCTGCACCTTGGCAAGCAGGTCCTCTTCGCGGAACGGCTTGCTGACGATGTGGTCGTCGCCGATTTCCTTGAACGCGGCGAAATCGGCATAGCCGGTGAGGAACACGATCGGCAGCGAAGGCCGTTTGGCGTGCGCCTCGCGGGCCACCTCCGAGCCGTTCATGCCGGGCATGGCGTAGTCCATCAGCATCAGGTCCACCGAGGCGCCCTCGCGGTCGAGCACGTCCAGCGCCGAACCGCCGCTGCCGGCCTCGATCACCTCGTAGCCGCGCTCGGCGAGGATCGCGGCAGTCACCTCGCGCACGTCGGTGTCGTCGTCGACCAGCAGGATGCGTTGCCGCGCCGTGTCGGTCCGCGCGTGCGACAGCGGCGGGGGCACGTCTTCCACCCCGGTCACGGCGCCGGCCGCGCGCGGCAGGAACACCCTGACCGAGGTGCCCTCGCCCAGCCGCGTACGGATCTGCACGCCGCCGCCGGACTGCTTGGCGAAGCCGTACACCTGCGCCAGGCCGAGCCCGGAACCCTTGCCTACCTCCTTGGTGGTGAAGAACGGTTCGAACGCGCGCGCCAGCACCTCCGGCGCCATGCCGCTGCCGTGGTCGGTGACCGCGACCATCACGTAGTCGCCCGGGCACGGCTCCTCCGGACGCGCGGCCGGCTCGCGCAGCGCCACGTTCGCGGTTTCCACGATCAGTTCGCCGCCGACTGGCGAAGCGTCGCGTGCGTTGATCGCCAGGTTGAGGATCACCAGCTCGATCTGCGTCGGGTCTACCAGCGCGGGCCACAGCGCCGTCTGCAGCTTCATCGTCAGTTGCACCGAGCCGCCCATGGAACTCTGCAGCAGGTCGCGCATGCCGGCGACGATGCCGTTCAGGTCGACCGCCTTGGCTTCCAGCCGCTGGCGCCGCGAGAACGCCAGCAACTGCGCCGTGAGCTTGGCGCCGCGCGTGGCGGCGTCGCGCATGTGGCCCAGCCGCTGGCGCAGGTGCGGGTCGACCCCGGGCGCGTCGAGCGCGCGGTCGAGGATGCCGATGTTGCCGCTGATCACGGTGAGCAGGTTGTTGAAATCGTGCGCCACGCCGGACGTCAGCTGGCCCACCGCCTCGAGCCGCTGCATCTGGCGCAGCGTGGCCTCCACCCGCTCGCGCTCCTCGATCTGCGCCAGCAATTGGCGGTTGGTCGCGGCCAGCTCGGCGGTGCGCTCGGCCACGCCGCGCTCGAGCGCCTCCCTGGCATGGTGTTCGAGCGTGCGGTCGCGCAGCACCTTGAGGTAGCCGAGCAGCCGGCCGCCGCCGTTGCGCAGCGGCATCATCAGGCCGCTGGCGAAGAAGCGCGAACCGTCCTTGCGCACGTGTTCGCGGTCGTCCGCCGCGCGGCCGGTCTCGGCGGCGCGCTTCATCTCCAGCTCGGGCACGTTCCTGGCGCGCTCTTCCGGGGTGAAGAAGATGTCCGCCGGCTGGCCCAGCACCTCTTCCTCGCGCCAACCCAGCAGGCGTTCGGCACCCGGGTTCCACAGCGTGATCCGGCCCTCCAGGTCGATGGTCAGGATGCCGTAGCCGGTGGTGCTCTCCAGGATCAGCTTGAGCCGGTTGCCGGTGGCACGCAGCGCCGCCTCGGCGCGGGCGCGCTCGACGTTCGCCCAGGTGCGCTCGGCCACCTCGCGCACCAGTTCCTCGTCCTCGTCGGTCCAGCGCCGCGGCTCGCGCTGCTGCACGGAAAGGAACGCCGCCAGCCTTCCGTTCTTGACCAGCGGCACGGTCAGGCTCGCGCGCAGGCCGCCCAAGGCATGGTGGGCCTGCGCCTCCTCCGGGTCGACGCGCGGGTCATCGAACGGGTCGTCGACGCGGATGGTCGCGCCAGTCAGCGCCTCGGCGACCAGCCTGGGGCCGAACTCGCTCAACCGATGCCGCCCGACGCCGCTGGGCATGTCGCCGCTGACCCAGTCGCGCTCGACGGTGAAGTATTCGCCGGTGTCGTCCACCTCCGCATAGCCCACGCGATCCGCGCGCAGGTGCCGGCCCAGCCGTCGTGCGGCGGCCGCCATGACCGCGCGCGGATCGGTCAGGTCGCGCAGCGCATCGCCCAGCCGCGTGCGGAAGCGCTGGCGCCGGTCGGCCAGCACGCGCTGGGTGGTCTCGATGGCCTCGTTGATGACGCCCATCACCTGCCCGCTTTCGTCGCGCACCGGGCTGACCCAGTAGTCGAAGTAGGCGCGCTCGCGGTAGCCGTGCCGCTCCAGGTGGAAACGGGCATCGCGGAAGCAGCTTGGCTTGCCCTCCAGCGCGCGCAGGATCACCGGCTCGGTGATTTTTTTTGCTCATGGTCCGAA
>NZ_JBCNYA010000014.1:0-98980 GCF_049727805.1 Frateuria sp. YIM B11624 | reverse complement strand
AAAAATCGGAAAGCGCGGGGGTTCCCCCCCCCCCCCTCGGGGGGGGGGGTGGGGGGGGGGCCCCAAGGCTTGCGGGAAACCACGGAAAAGCCGGATCAGGTTCGCGTCGTCGGGTCGAGAGCCAAGCCCGGCCCCGAGGGAGTTTCGCGCGAGCCCCGGCCCCTCACCCCAACCCTCTCCCCGGAGGGGAGAGGGAGCAAACGTCGTCCTGCGGACGGACGTTATCGTTCGAAACGGCCGGCCCGCGGATTGCATACTCACCGCCGATGCCACCCATCCGTCGGAGCACCGTCATGACCGCCACCGCCTGGAACGAGTTCGAGCAGCGGCTTGCCTGCGAGGACAGCTGGCATGCCGACAGCCAGCCGCTTGCCTGGCCGGTGCCCGACGCGCTCGCCCAGCGTCTGGCCGAACGCAATACGGCCGCGCTCGCTTCGGTCGCCGCACTGGAAGAACGCCGCGCCGAGAATGCCGACGACGACAGCCCGGTGATGCAGGAACTGCTGCGCCTGGACGCCAAACTCAACGCGCTGATCGACATGATCAATCGCGTCGCGCTCCCGGCCGACGCGCTGCCGCCGCGGCAGCCCTTGCGCTTCAACGCGATCGGCGCGGTGCTGCCGGCTGCGCTGGTGCAGTCAGGGGAAGCCCTGCTGCTGCGCCTGCGATTCGACGCCTGCCCGGGCGTGCCGCTCGAATTGCCCTCGCGCATCGAGCGCCGGTTCGATGACGGCCGCGCCTTCGTCGCGTTCCATGCATTGGGCGATGGCGTCGCTGCGTCACTCGAACGTTTCGTGTTTCGTCACCACCGACGCAAAGTGGCAGGTGCGCGTCAGGCCAACGGCTGAGGCCGTGTCGGCGTCGCGTGAAGCGGCGCACCTGCCGCACGTGAAGCACTTCACACTTTTGCAGGCTCGCGCGTCGTCGATTTGACGGTCGCCGGAGCGCCGGTGTCACGCAGGGTCACCCGCCGTCGGACGCATGGCGCCGGCAAACCGTCGTCGTTGCTTGCCTCGCGCCTAACAAGCCGTCGACAGATTCTTCACAGGTGACGCATTAGGGCCACCCGCCCGTCCGCGGACAGCCCGCACGCGCGCCCGCGCTGGCCTTCTTCTTGCTCCCTCCTCCGCGAGCCCGGTGACGGAAAGCCGGCATCTGGAAGTACGAACACTGCGGGACGGTCGGCGGTTCGTCGTTCAAGTCGCGAAGCGGAGATACATGCAATGAGCAAGGTCGATTTCCTGGTGATCGAGTCGAACGAGGCGCGGGCCGAATCCATCGTCTCCGCGTTGCATTTCCTCGGTTATCACCCGCAGCGGGGCGCGGACTGCACCGCCGTGGAGGAATCGACCCACGCCTGGCGTGCCGTTTACGTGGGCACCATCGACGACGCGACCGAAGCCGAGCGCCAGTTCGCGCTGCTGGGCGACGCCGCCAGCCACGTGCCGGTGCTGCTGGCCAGCGATTCGCAGTGGGCCGCGCGCCTGTGCGCCGCCAGCTCGCCGTTCGCCGCGCGCATCGGCATGGTGGAATTCCCGCTGCGCTACGAGCAGCTGGCCGAGGTGATGCGCAGCCTGTACGCGCGCCTGCTCGGCGGCCGCCGCGGCGAGCTGCGTTTCGTCGGCGACTCGGCGCCGATGCGCCACGTCAACGCGCTGATCCGCCAGGTCGCCCCGTTCGACTCGTCCGTGCTGGTGCTCGGCGAGTCCGGTACCGGCAAGGAAATGGTCGCCCGCACCATCCACGAGTGCTCGCCGCGCCGCGACAAGCCGTTCGTGGCGATCAACTGCGGCGCGATTCCGGCCGAACTGCTGGAAAGCGAACTCTTCGGTCACGAAAAGGGCGCCTTCACCGGCGCGATCAGCGCGCGCAAGGGTCGCTTCGAGATGGCCGAGGGCGGCACGCTGTTCCTCGACGAGATCGGCGACATGAGTCTGCCGATGCAGGTCAAGCTGCTGCGCGTGTTGCAGGAACGCATGTTCGAGCGCGTCGGCGGCAACAAGACCCAGCGCTGCGACGTGCGCATCATCGCCGCCACCCACCGCAACCTGGAGCGGGCGATCGCCAACGGCCAGTTCCGCGAGGACCTGTTCTACCGCCTCTCCGTGTTCCCGCTGGAAATGCCCGCGCTGCGCGAGCACCTGGACGACCTGCCGGTGCTGATCGGCGAGTTCAACCAGCGCCTGGCCCGCCGCGGCCTGGGCAGCGTGCGGTTTTCCGCCGGCGCGCTCAACGCGCTGCACCAGTACGCCTGGCCGGGCAACGTGCGCGAGCTGTGCAACCTGGTCGAGCGGCTGGCGATCCTCTACCCGCACGGCGAGATCCGCGGCAGCGACCTGCCGGAGAAATACCGCGGCCGCCAGGCCGTGGAGGAAACGCAGGGCGCCGCCTCGCTGCTGGCGATGATGGAAGGCGCCCCGGCGCCGACCCAGATCACCGCCCCCACGCATGCCGCCGATGCCACGGTGCTGCCCGAGGGCGGGCTCGACCTTAAGGACCACCTGGCCGACATCGAAGTCGGGCTGATCCGCCAGGCGCTCGACCTCACCGGCGGCGTCGTCGCCCATGCGGCCAAGCTGCTGCACATGCAGCGCACGACGCTGGTCGAGAAGCTGCGCAAGTACGGCCTGCAGAACAGCCTGGCGGCCTGAGCCCGGGTTTCGATGCGCTCGTGGCGACTGCCACGGGCACAGGCCGAAGCCGCCGCCAAAGCCCTGGCACGGCTCGTGCAGTCCCCAGTCTCGAAACCCGCCACGCGCCGGAAACCCGACATGAGCACCATCGACGTCAACAACCTGCTCGCCCAGATGCGCCAGCTCTCCTCGCAGGTGCGTCCGGCGGAAACCGCGTTCAAGGCGGCGCCGGCGGCGAAGGCGGATTTCGGTTCGCTGCTGAAGGAATCGATCGCCAGCGTGGGCCAGAGCCAGCAGCAGGCCGGGCAGATGGCGGCGAGCTTCGAGCGCGGCGACCCGGGCGCGGACCTGGGCCGCACGATGGTGGCGATCCAGAAGGCCGACCTCTCGCTGCGCGCGATGACCGAAGTGCGCAACAAGCTGGTCGATGCCTACAAGGACATCATGAACATGCCGGTCTAAGCGACGGCATTCCATTCGCTCTACGGATGAACCCTTCCCATGGCTGACAACGCCATCGCCACCACCGCCGACAGCCCGGCCAGCCGCTTCGACCTCAGGCAGCTCGCGCGCAGCCCCGCCTCGCGCCAGTTGCTGCTGCTGGTCGGCATGGCCGCGGCCGTCGCGCTGGGCGTGGCGGTGGTGCTGTGGTCGCGCGGCCCCAACTGGGGCCTGCTCTACGCCGGCCTGGGCCAGCAGGACGCCGCCGCGATCACGCAAGCGCTGCAGTCGACCAACACGCCCTACAAGCTGGGCGACGACGGCGGCTCGATCATGGTGCCGGCCTCCGACCTGGCCGCGGTGCGCCTGCGCCTGGCCGGGCAGGGCCTGCCGCAGGGCACGGCCACCAATACGCTGCCGCAGGCCGACTCGCCGTTCGGCATGAGCGACCTGGCCGAGCGCACCCGCTACCAGCAGATGCTCGAGACCGACCTGGGCAACACCATCGGCAGCCTGCAGGGCGTGCGCTCCGCGCGCGTGCACCTGGCGATGGCCAAGCCGTCGGCGTTCATCCGCGACAGCCACGAGGGCAGCGCCTCGGTGCTGGTCACGCTCTATCCCGGCCGGCAGCTGGACGCGAGCCAGGTGGCCGCGATCGTGCACCTGGTCGCCGCTTCGGTGCCGGACTTGGACGCCAAGCAGGTCTCGGTGATCGACCAGCAGGGCCAACTGCTCACCGGCAGCGATCCGGACAGCGCCGCCGCCGTGGGCGACAGCCGCCTGCGCCTGGCCACGCGCATCGAGAACACCTACGCGCAGCGCATCGAGGAACTGCTCACGCCGCTGGTCGGCCCGGGCAAGGTGCACGCGCAGGTCTCGGTCGATCTCGATTTCAGCAACACCGAAAAGGCCACCGAAACCTTCGACCACGACCATCCCGCGCTGCGCAGCGAGCAGACCAGCAGCGAGCGCCGCGGCAGCGGCAGCGTCGCCGACGGCGGCGTGCCGGGCGCGCTGAGCAACCAGCCGCCGGTGATGACCGCGCAGCCGACCGCCGCCAACCCGAACGCGGGCGGCAAGGCCGCCGCCACGCCCGCGCCGGCGGCCGCCACGGCGCAGGCCGACACCGGCGACAGCTCCTCCAGCGCCACCCGCAACTACGAGCTCGACCGCACCATCAGCCACACCAGCGACCCGGCCGGCCGGCTGGCGCGCCTGACCGTGGCGGTGGTGGTCGACAACAAGACCGTGAGCGGCCCCAAGGGCGACACCAGCGTGCCGTTCACTCCGCAGGAACTGGACCACCTGACCCAGCTGGCCAAGAACGCGGTCGGCTTCGACCAGGCACGCGGCGACAACGTCAGCGTGATCAACCAGGCCTTCCACACCGCGCCGACCGCCGATGCGCCCGAGCAGCAGCCGTTGTGGCAGCGTCCCGGCGTGCTGGATCTGATCAAGCAGGCGATCGGCGTGCTGATCGCGCTGATCGTCGCCTTCGGCCTGCTGCGCCCGCTGCTCAAGGGCCTGCTGCGCAGCGCGCCGCAGCCGGCGCTGGCCGGCGCCGGCGGCAGGATGCCTACGGTTTCCGTGCGCGTGGCCGATGACGAGGAGGATGAGCGCAGCCGGCTGGCCGGACCCGCTCAGGTGCTCGGCTACGAACAGAAGGTGGGCCTGGCCCGCCGCATGGTGAGCGACAACCCCAAGCAGGTGGCTCAGGTGGTCAGGAACTGGGTGGGTGAGGACGGCTGATGTCCGGCAAGGCAGACACGACCATTACCGGCGCCCAGCGCGCCGCGATCCTTCTGCTCACCCTGGGCGAGCAGGACGCCGCGGAGGTGCTCAAGCACCTGTCCGCGCGCGACGTGCAGGCGGTCGGCCAGGCCATGGCCGTGCTCACCTCCGTCTCGCGCGAGCAGGTCGACCAGGTGCTCACCAAGCTGCACGACGACCTGGGCCGGCAGACCGCGCTCGGCGTCGGCACCGAGGACTACATCCGCAAGATCCTCACCAACGCGCTGGGCGAAACCAAGGCCGGCAGCCTGATCGACCGCATCCTGCTCGGCCGTTCCAGCAAGGGGCTGGAATCGCTCAAGTGGATGGAAGGCCGCGCCATCGCCGAGATGATCGGCCAGGAACACCCGCAGATCATCGCGCTGGTGCTGGCGCACCTGGAGCACGACCAGGCCGCCGAGGTACTCGGCTACCTGCCGGCGCGCACGCGTTCGGACGCGATCATGCGCATCGCCACGCTCGACGGCGTGCAGCCGCATGCGCTGAACGAGCTGGACGAGATCATGGAGCGCCAGTTCTCCGGCAACACCAACAAGTTGAAGTCCGCCAGCGTCGGCGGCCTGAAGGCCGCGGCCAACATCCTCAACGCGATGGAGACCAGCCGCGAGGCCGAGCTGATGGCCGCCATCCGCAGCCACGACGCCGCGCTGGGCAGCAAGATCGAGGACCTGATGTTCGTCTTCGACGACCTGGTCGAGCTGGACGATCGCTCGATGCAGGCGCTGCTGCGCGAAGTGCCCTCGCCGCGCCTGATCGTGGCGCTCAAGGGCGCGGAGCCCGCGATCCGCGACAAGATGTTCGCCAACATGTCCAAGCGCGCGGCCGACATGCTGCGCGACGACCTGGAAGTGGCCGGCCCCGTGCGCGTATCCGAGGTCGACGCCGCGCAGAAGGAAATCCTCGGCATCGCGCGCCGTCTGGCCGACGCCGGCCAGATCACCCTCGGCGGCGGGGATGACCTGGTCTGATG
Source organism: Frateuria sp. YIM B11624 (assembly GCF_049727805.1). Taxonomy (NCBI): domain Bacteria; kingdom Pseudomonadati; phylum Pseudomonadota; class Gammaproteobacteria; order Lysobacterales; family Rhodanobacteraceae; genus Frateuria; species Frateuria sp. YIM B11624. The sequence continues at coordinate 93,145 of NZ_JBCNYA010000014.1, read as the reverse complement.
AGCGCCGTGCTCAACCGCGACGCGGTCACCGGCTACCAGCGCTGGGAGCCGCCGCAGGTCGGCGATGCCCCGGCCGCGGCGCCGGCGGAATCCGCGAACCATCCCACCGTCAGCGACCTGGAGGCGCTTCAGCGCCAGGCGCGTGACGAAGGCTACGCCGCCGGCCATGCCCAGGGCCTGGCCGAAGCGCGCGCGCAGGGGCGCGAGCGCGTGGCGCGGCTGGAGGCGATCTGCACGCAGGCGGCGCGTCCGCTCGAGGCGCTCGACGCGGCAGTCGAACAGGAACTGGCGCAACTGGCCCTGCTGGTCGCCCGTCGCGTGATCGCCCACGAACTGGCCACCCGGCCGGAGCTGATCGTGCAGACCGTGCGCCAGGCGGCCGCGGCGCTGCCGGCGGCGACCCGCGAACTGCGCGTGCGCCTGCATCCGGACGATCTGGCGCTGCTGCGCGAGCTGGAGGCGGCCGAGCCGCACTGGCAACTGGTGGGCGATCCTGCACTCGGGCGCGGCGACTGCCTGCTGGAAAGCGAACGCTCGCGGCTCGACGCGCGCCTGGAAACCCGCCTGGCCGCGATGATCGATGCCGTGCTCGGCGACGAGGCCGGCGCATGAGCGCAATGCCGGGCTGCGGCAAGGCTTCCCCCATCCGCCCTTCGGGCACCTTCCCCCGCGCGCGGGGGAAGGATCGAACCGTGGCGCTCGCCGCTGGATCTTGCTCCCGCACCCGGGGGAGGGAGCGTGTAGGAACGCTCGTCAGTGAATCCTTCCCCCGCTCCGCGGGGGAAGGTGCCGATAGGCGGATGGGGGAAGCCCGCCGGATGCCCCCTTCCGGCACCCGCCAGGGTGTCGCCGCATGACCCGCGCCGCCTGGACCGAACAGCTCGCCCGCCGCCGCCAGCGCGCGCAGGCCGCCCACACGTTCGCCGTGGAGGGTCGGCTGCGTCGCGTGGTCGGCCTCACGCTGGAAGCCGAGGGCTGCGAAGCTGCGCTGGGCGCGCGTTGCCTGGTCGACACCGCCGACGGACAATCGCTCGACACCGAAGTGGTCGGCTTCGCCGACGAACGCCTGCTGCTGATGCCGGTGGGCGAGATGCACGGCGTGCTGCCCAACGCGCGCGTACGCCCGCTTGCCCATGCCGGCGGTTTGCCGGTCGGCGCGGGGCTGCTCGGCCGCGTGATCGGCGCCGACGGCGTGCCGCTCGACGGGCTGGGTCCGCTCGATACCGGCGAGCACGCGGCGCTCAAGGCCGAACCGATCAACCCGATGGCGCGCAAGCCCATCGACACCCCGCTGGATTCCGGCGTGCGTGCGATCAACGCGCTGCTCACCGTCGGCCGTGGCCAGCGCCTGGGGTTGTTCGCCGGCTCGGGCGTGGGCAAGTCCACGTTGCTGGGCATGATGACCCGCTACACCGACGCCGACGTGGTGGTGGTCGGCCTGATCGGCGAGCGCGGCCGCGAGGTGAAGGAATTCGTCGAACACACGCTGGGCGTCGAGGGTCGCCGCCGCGCGGTGATCGTCGCCGCCCCGGCCGACGCGCCGCCGCTCAAACGCCTGCGCGGCGCGCAGTACGCCACCGCGATCGCCGAGTGGTTCCGCGACCGCGGCCAGCGCGTGCTGCTGCTGATGGATTCGCTCACCCGCTACGCGCAGGCGCAGCGCGAGATCGCGCTGGCGATCGGCGAGCCGCCGGCGACCAAGGGCTACCCGCCGTCGGTGTTCGCGATGCTGCCCGCGCTGGTGGAACGCGCCGGCAACGATGCCGAGGGCGTGGGTTCGATCACCGCCTTCTACACCGTGCTGACCGAAGGCGACGATTACCGCCACGACCCGATCGCCGACGCCGCGCGCGCGATCCTGGACGGCCACATCGTGCTCTCGCGCGACCTGGCCGAAGCCGGCCATTACCCGGCGATCGACATCGAAGCCTCGATCAGCCGCGTGATGCCAGCGGTCACCGCGCGCGAGCACCAGCGCGCCGCACAGCGTTTCCGCCAGGTCTACTCCGCCTACCGCCAGCAGCGCGACCTGATCGCGGTGGGCGCCTACCAGAAGGGTTCGGACCCGCAGGTCGACCAGGCCATCGTGATGTGGCCGAAGCTGCGCGCGTTCCTGCAGCAGGAAGTGGATGAGCCGATGAATCTTGCCGACGGCATCGCCGCCCTCGATGCCCTTGCCGCCGAGGCCGCCCAGTGAGCAAGCGCGCCGACCGCCTGCAGCCGGCCGCCGACCAGGCCAAGCAGCGCAGCGAAGACGCCGTGCTCAAGCTCGCCGAGCAGCAGCAGCGTCTGGCCAAGGCCGAGCGCCAGTTGATGGAACTGCGCGGCTACCGCCAGGAATACGCCAACCCGCCCAGCGCCGGCCATTTGACGGCCACCGCGCTGATGAACCGCCAGCAGTTCGTCGAGCGCATCGACCGCGCGATCGAGCAGCAGACAGTCGAGATCGAACGCCAGCGCCGCCTGCTCGACCAGGTGCGTGGGCTCTGGCGCGACGCGCACGCCCGCGAGGCCGCGCTGGACAACGTGATCGACCGCTACCGCGAGCAGGAGCGCAAGGCCGAGGAGCGCCGCGAGCAGAACGACGTCGACGAGCGCATGCAGCATCGCCGCCCGGCCCGCGGCCGTGACTGAGCTTGGCGTGGAGCTTGCAAGCCTAGCGCCTGACGCCAGTCGCTTGACGCCATCGAGGAAGTGCCCATGAGCGCACCCGCCACCGTGAATCCCGTCGCCCCGCCGGGCCCCGCGCCGTCGCGGCCCGCTGCCACGGCCACGTCCGCCACCGACGAGAACCGTTTCGACCGTCACCTGGACGCGGCCCGCCAGCAACACGGCGAGGCGAACGAACAGCCGGCGCACGAGGAGCACGATCCCGCGGCCAAGGCACCGGCGACGGCCAAGGCCGACCACGCGCAGGCCACCGATGCCCCCGCGAAGGACGAAAGCCATCCCGACGCCGCCGCACTGGCCGCCGCCATGCTCGCGCTGATCGGCCAGGCCGCGCCGGCCAAGCCGCTGGCCCAGGCCGGCGCCGTGGCACCCGCCACCGCCAAGGCGGCCGGTGCCGTCGGGACGGCCGCCAAGACACCCGCCGCACTCGTGCTGCTGGCCGGCACCGCAGCCGCCACCGCGGTCGCGACCGCCAAGCCGGCGACCGGCCTGGACACCGCCGCGCTGGCGCCGATGCTGGCCAAGCCCGCCGAGCAGAAGGACGCCCCGCTGGATGCGCTGCAGATGGCCACCGCATCCACCACCCAGGTGCCGACGCCTGGCAACGCCGGCACGGCGGCGCCCCCCGCCACCCTCAACATCGCCAGCCCCGCCGGCACGCCTGCCTTCGCCCAGGAACTGGGCCAGCACGTGATGTGGCTGGGCCAGCAGGACGTCAAGCAGGCGCGCATCCGCCTGCACCCGGAAGACCTCGGCACGCTGGACGTGAAGGTCAGCCTCAACCACGACCGCGTCGACGTGAGCTTCGCCGTGCAGCATCCGGCCGCCGTACACGCGGTGCAGCAGACTCTGCTGCAGCTCGACGCGCTGCTCGCCCACCACGGCCTGGCGCTGGGTCACACCGACGTCGGCCAGCGCCAGCAGCAGGGCGAGGGCGGGCGTGGCGGCGAGGCGGGCGGGACGATCGGCGAGATCGAACCCGAATCCGCGATGGCGAGCGCGCCGGTGGTGTCGCTGGGGATGCTCGATACGTTTGCCTGAGGAAGTGCGGGCCTTCCGACTTCGGTCTGCGGTCTGCGGCCTGCGCTCAGGGCGAACGGGCTTTTTCCACCCGGGCGCACCTATCGCCGCTTGAGCCGGCTTTCGGGCATCCGTCGTATCAGTCCGGCATCGCGCCCAAAGCGCCCCCATCCGCATGTCGGCACCTTCCCCCGCGTTCGCGGGGGAAGGCCCGGACATGAGTGCTGCGGCTTTGATTCCTTCCCCTTCGCAGAGAAGACCCCGCCCGTGAGCGTTGCGGCTTTAATTCCTTCCCCGCTCGCGGGAAAAGAACGCTGATGCGAGCGCCGCGACCCTGATCCTTCCCCCGTTCACGGGGGAAGGTGCCCGAAGGGCGGATGGGGGAAGCCCTGCAGGAGACCGCCTGCTCGCCACCCGCCCGTTGACGCGCGCCGCCGACTTTCAGGCACCCGTCGTGATCGCGACGCGTCCCTTCTCCGGCGCGCGTCAAGAAAGCGCCGCTCCGGCCGCAAAACCAGCAGAGACAAGGCTTCCCACCATGGCATGCGGCTTGCAACAAAGCCCATGCAGGTGGCGCCCGGCGCTCCCGACGGACAAAAACGGAACGAGGTAAGGCATGGCAACAACGGAAGAAGAAGTGGTCGCGACGGTGCCGAAGAAGCGCCGTTCCCCACTGGTGATCGGCCTGGCGGTGGCGTTGCTGGCCGTGTCGGGCGTGTGCGCCTACGCGCTGACCGCGCTGCGCGGCCACGACAAGGCAGCCACCGCGTCCGCCGGCAAGCACGACGCCGACGCCAAGCCGGTCGATGCGCAGCCGGAACTGTTCCTGCCGCTGGACCCGGCCTTCGTGGTCAATTTCCGCGACGACGCATCGATGCGCTACCTGCAGGTCGGCGTGACCCTGATGGCGCACGACCAGGCCGCGCTGGACACCGTCAAGAGCGTCGACCCGGTGGTGCGCAACGCGCTGGTGATGCTGTTCAGCCGCCAGGACTACGCCATCCTCGCCGACCCCGCCGGCAAGCAGAAGCTGCAGGCCGAGGCGCTGGAGGCCGTGCGCAAGATCGTCGCGTCGCGCACCGGCAAGCCGGGCATCGACGCGCTGTACTTCACCAGCTTCGTGATGCAGTGAGGCGATCGCGCCCATGAGCGACCTTCTTTCCCAGGACGAAATCGACGCGCTGCTCGACGGTGTCACCGGTGGCAGCGTCGCCACCGGCGAGGACGAGCCGCCGCCCACCGAAGCGGTGCAGTCCTACGACTTCACCCAGCAGGACCGCATCGTGCGCGGCCGCCTGCCGACGCTGGAGATGGTCAACGACCGCTTCGCGCGCTTCTTCCGCCTGGGCGTGTTCAACGTGCTGCGCAAGAGCTGCGAGGTGTCGGTGCTCGGCGTGAAGATGGTCAAGTTCGCCGAGTACGTGCACAGCCTGGCGGTGCCGAGCAACCTGAACCTGGTGAAGATCAAGCCGCTGCGCGGCACCGCGCTGGTGGTGTTCGAGCCGCGGCTGGTGTTCACCGTGATCGACAACTTCTTCGGCGGCGACGGCCGCTTCCACGCGCGCATCGAGGGCCGCGACTTCACCGCGACCGAGAACCGCGTGATCCAGATCATGCTGACCGAACTCTTCGGCGCCATGACCGAGGCGTGGAACCCGGTGCTGCCGCTGGAGTTCGAGTACCTCAATTCCGAGATCAACCCGCAGTTCGCGAATATCGTCAGCCCCACGGAAACGGTCGTGGTGTCGCGCTTCCACGTCGAGCTCGACGGCGGCGGCGGCGAGATCCACCTGACGCTGCCCTACGCAATGGTCGAGCCGATCCGCACGCTGCTCGACGCCGGCGTGCAGAGCGACCTGGCCGACCGTGACGACCGCTTTACCGAGCACCTGCACGAGGAAGTGCTCGACGCCGAGGTCGAGTTGAGTTCGCTGCTGCTCGAGGCGCAGTTGTCCATCGGCGACTTCCTGGGCCTCAAGCCCGGCGACGTGATCCCGGTGGTGCTGCCCGAGCTGTGCACCGTCTTCGCCGAGGACGTGCCGGTGTTCCGCGGCCGCTACGGCCAGACCAACGGCCACACGGCCATCCAGTTCCAGGCCCATGTCGGCCGCCGCGAGATGCGCGCGTCCGGCGAGTTCACAGAGAAGAAAAGCGCATGACTGCCAACGACGCCGCGGTCGTAGACCGCATCGAATCGGACGCCCTGAACGGCTTTGCCGGCGAGGGCGACGTCAACCTGGACATGATCCTCGACGTGCCGGTGACCCTGGCCATGGAGGTCGGCCGCACCCGCATCAGCATCCGCAACCTGCTGCAGTTGAACCAGGGCTCGGTGGTGGAGCTGGACCGTGCCGCCGGCGAGCCGCTGGACGTGTTCGTCAACGGCACGCTGGTCGCGCACGGCGAGGTGGTGGTGATCAACGAGAAGTTCGGCATCCGCCTGACCGACGTGGTCAGCCCGGCCGAGCGCGTGCGCAAGCTGCGTTGATCCCATGCTTGCACTGATCTTCGCCGCGCCCATCGCCGCGCCCGACATCAACGTCGGCGGGGAACTGCTGCGCGTGCTGCTCAGCCTGGCCGCGGTGATCGCGTTGATCTTCGTGGCCGGCTGGATGAGCCGCCGCCTGCAGGCGCGCACGCTGCCGGGCGGGCGGCGCATCCGCTGCGTGGAAACCTTCGCGGTGGGCGCGCGCGAGCGCGTGCTGCTGCTCGATGCCGACGGCAAGCGCCTGCTGGTGGGCGTGGGGCAGGGCGGCATGCGCACGCTGCACGTGTACGAGGGCGCCGCTCCGGTCGAGCCCAACCCGCCGGCGCCGATGCCGGCCGCTCCCAACTTCGCGCAACTGTTGTCGCGCTGGAAAGGCAAGTCGTGAAACTGCTTTCGTTCCGTGGCGCGCGCTGGTGGCTCGCGCTGGCCCTGATGCTGCTGCCGCTGTTCGCCTTCGCCGCGCCGCAGTCGGCGCCGGCCGCGCCCGCGCTGAGCATGCCGGCCAGTCCCACCGCGCCGGCCGGCATCCCGGTGCTGACGGTGCACGACGCGCCCGGCGGCGCGAAGAACTGGACGCTGTCGCTGCAGCTGCTGGGCCTGATGACGGTCCTCACGCTGCTCCCGGCGATCCTTTTGATGATGACCTCGTTCACCCGGATCATCATCGTGCTCGGCTTCCTGCGCCAGGCGCTGGGCACGCAGTCGACGCCGCCCAACCAGGTGCTGCTCGGCCTGGCACTGTTCCTCACGCTGTTCGTCATGGGGCCGGTGTTCAACAAGGCCTACAGCGACGGCGTGAAGCCCTATATGGACGGCCAGATGACCGCCGAGCAGGCGCTGCCCGCGGCGAGCGCGCCCTTCAAGCGCTTCATGCTCGACCAGACGCGCGACGCGGACCTGCAGCTGTTCACCCAACTGGCCAAGGAGAAGCCCTACGCCAGCAAGGACGACGTGCCCTTCCGCGTCGCGATGCCGGCGTTCCTCACCTCGGAACTGAAGACCGCGTTCCAGATGGGATTCCTGCTGTTCATCCCGTTCCTGATCATCGACCTGGTGGTCGCCAGCGTGCTGATGTCGATGGGCATGATGATGGTCTCGCCGATGATCATCTCGCTGCCGTTCAAGATCATGCTGTTCGTGCTGGTGGATGGGTGGACGCTGTTGATCGGCACGCTGGCCGGAAGCTTCTACACATGAGCGGCCCGCTTTCGCTCCCTCTCCCCTCCGGGGAGAGGGAGCCAAGTGCCCGAGCTTTACGCCCATGACCCCTGAATCCGTCATCGAATTCGGCCAGCACGCGCTCTACGTGGCGATGCTCATCGCCGCGCCGCTGCTGCTCACCGCGCTGGCGGTGGGCCTGCTGATCGGCGTGATCCAGGCGGCCACGCAGATCAACGAGATGACCCTCTCGTTCATCCCCAAGCTGATCGCGATGGCGGTGGTCGCGCTGATCACCGGCCCGTGGATGCTGCGCACGCTGGTGCAGTTCACGCGGCAGCTGATCGAGGGGCTGCCCGGTGCGGTCAAGTAACGGGGCCGCGACGTAATGGGCAACGGCGTGGCCACGGTCGACCTCGCGCAGATGGAGAACTGGCTGGGCGGCCTGCTGTGGGCGCTGGGCCGGGTCGGCGGGCTGTGCCTTGTCGCGCCGGTGCTGGGTTCGACGGTGATTCCCGCGCGCATCCGCATCGGCCTGGTGGTGATGCTGACGCTGGTGCTGGCGCCGCTCGCGCCGGCCGCGATCGATCCGCTGAGCGCCACGGGCGTGGCTACGATGGTCAGCCAGATCCTGGTTGGCGCCTCGGTCGGCTTCGTGCTCAAGCTGGTATTCGAGGCGGTGGCGTTCGGCGGCGAGCTGGTGGGGCAGGGCATGAGCCTGGGGTTTGCCGAGGTGGTCAATCCCGGCGGTGGCGGCAGCACGCCGGTGCTCAGCCAGTTCTACATGGTGCTGGTGACGCTGCTGTTCCTGGCGCTCAACGGCCACCTGCGGCTGATCCAGTTGCTCGCAGAAAGCTTTCACACGTTGCCGCCCGGCCCGATCGCGATCAACGCCGATGGCCTGCACGCGGTGGTGCTGTTCGGCGCGCACCTGTTCGCCGGCGCGGTGCGCGTGGCGTTGCCGGCGGTCACCGCGCTGCTGGTGGTGAACATCGGCTTTGCCGCGATCAGCCGCGCGGCGCCGTCGATGAACCTGTTCGCGGTCGGCTTCCCGATCACCCTCTGCCTGGGCTCGATCGCGCTGTGGCTGGGCCTGCGCGCGCTGCCCGGCGCGTTCGAGACGCTGCAGGACAGCGCCTGGTCGTTGATGCACGAGCTGGTGGGAGGCTGACGCTCCCATGGCCGAGAACGACGACCAGGAACGCACAGAACAACCATCGGAAAAACGCCTCCGCGAGGCGCGCGAAAAAGGCGACATCCCGCGCTCGCGCGACCTTTCCGGCGCGCTGGTGACGCTGGCCGGCGTGGCCGCGCTGCTCTCCGGCAGCGAACGGGCGATGAGCCATGCGCGCACGATCTACCATCTGGGCCTGGACTACAGCCGCGAGGCGCTGTTCTCCGACGCGCTGCCCGCCCGCGTGCTCGGCATGGCGGTGCGCGAGGCGCTGATGCTGTTCGCGCCGGTGGCGGTGGCGACCCTGCTGGCCGTGTTTGCCGGGCCGGTGCTGGTGGGCGGCATCAGCTTCAGCGGCCAAGCGCTGCAGCCGAAGTTCGACCGGCTCAACCCGGTGGCCGGCCTGGGCCGCATCTTCGCCATGCGCGGCCTGGTCGAGCTGGGCAAGGCCTTGCTCAAGCTGCTGTTCATCGGCGGCGCGCTGGCGCTGCTGCTCAAACACTCGGTGGACGAGCTGCAGGCGCTGGGCCGTGCCGACGTCGCGCTCGGCGTGGCGCGCGCGATGTCGCTGCTGGGCCGCTCGGCGCTGCTGTTCGGCGCGCTGCTGGCGCTGATCGGCGGCGCCGACGCCCTCTACCAGAAGTTCGACCACGCCAAGCGCCTGCGCATGACCCGGCAGGAGCTCAAGGACGAGGCCAAGGAAACCGAGGGCAACCCCGAGCTCAAGGGCCGCATCCGCCAGGTGCAGTTCGAGATGTCGCGCCGGCGCATGATGGAAGAGCTGCCCAAGGCCGACGTGATCGTGACCAACCCGACCCACTTCGCCGTGGCGCTCAAGTACGACGAGAGCGGCACCGGCGCGCCGCGGGTGATCGCCAAGGGCGTGGACGTGCTGGCCCAGCAGATCCGCCTGGTGGCGAGCGGCCACCGCATCCCGATGGTCGAAGCCCCGCCGCTGGCACGCGCCTTGTATGCCACCACCTCGCTGGGCCGGGAAATCCCGGTCTCGCTGTACGTGGCGGTGGCGCAGGTGCTGGCCTACGTCTACCAGTTGAAGCAGGCGACGGCACGCGGCGACGAGCCGCCGCCGGCGCCGCGGCCCGAGGTCCATCCCGACCTGATGGGCCCCTACAAGCTCTGAGAGGAAGCGTAAATGGCCGCCGCTGGCGCAATGGAAAGTCTCAAGCAGCTCGGACGCCGCGGCGTCGGCGCGCCGGTGGTGATGCTGGCGATGCTGGCGATGGTCATGCTGCCGATGCCGCCGTTCCTGCTGGACATGCTGTTCAGCTTCAACATCGCGCTGTCGCTCGTCATTTTGTTGGCGGTGATCTACGTCATGCGGCCGCTGGAATTCGCCGCTTTTCCGACGGTCGTGCTGATGGCGACGCTTTTACGTCTCGCCCTGAACATCGCCTCCACCCGCGTGGTGCTGCTGCACGGCCACGACGGCCCGGGGGCGGCCGGCAAGGTGATCGAGGCGTTCGGCGAGTTCGTGATCGGCGGCAACTTCGCGGTCGGCCTGGTGGTGTTTGCGATCCTCACCATCATCAACTTCGTGGTCGTCACCAAGGGCGCCACCCGCGTGTCGGAAGTGACCGCCCGCTTCACCCTGGACGCGATGCCCGGCAAGCAGATGGCGATCGACGCCGATCTCAACGCCGGCCTGCTGACCCAGGAACAGGCGCGCGAGCGCCGCCAGGAAGTGCGCGAGGAAGCGGACTTCTACGGCTCGATGGACGGTGCCTCCAAGTTCGTCCGCGGCGACGCCACCGCCGGCATCCTGATCCTCTTCATCAACATCATCGGCGGCTTCTTCGTCGGCATGTTCCAGCACGGCCTGGGCGCCGGCGAATCGGCCAAGACCTATACGCTGCTGACCATCGGCGACGGCCTGGTCGCGCAGGTGCCGGCGCTGATGCTCTCGATCGCCACCGCGGTGATCGTCACCCGCGTGTCCAAGTCGCAGGACATGGGCAAGCAGGTGATCGGCCAGGTGTTCGGCCAGCCGCGTGCGCTGGCGGTGGCCGGCGCGGTGCTGGGCGTGATGGGCCTGATCCCGGGCATGCCGAACCTGGCCTTCCTGCTGCTCGGCGGCTGCTGCGGCGGCGCCGCCTACCTGATGATCAAGCGCGAGCGCGAGACGAAAGAGAAGCTGGCCGAAGCCATTGCCCAGCCTGAAGCTGCAGCGGCGCAGGTACCGCCCGAGCGCATGGAACTGGGCTGGGACGACGTCGCCAGCGTCGATCCGCTGGGCCTGGAGGTCGGCTACCGGCTGATCCCGCTCGTCGACACCCACCAGGGCGGCGAGCTGATGGGCCGCATCAAGTCGGTGCGCCGCAAGCTTTCGCAGGAATTCGGCTTCCTCGTCCCGGCGGTACACATCCGCGACAACCTGGACCTGGGTCCCAACACCTACCGCATCACCCTGATGGGCGTGCCGATGGGCGAGGCCGAGGTGCACAGCGATCGCCTGATGGCGATCAACCCCGGCCGCGTGCACGGTCCGCTGCAGGGCATCCAGACCAAGGACCCGGCGTTCGGCCTGGAAGCGGTATGGATCGAACAGGGCCAGCGCGAGATGGCGCAGAGCCTGGGCTATACCGTGGTCGACCCGGCCACCGTGGTGGCCACGCATCTCTCGCACATCCTGCAGACCCACGCGCACGAGCTGATCAGCCACCAGGACGTGCAGCAGCTGCTCGACCGCCTGGCGCAGACTGCGCCCAAGCTGGTCGAGGACCTCGTCCCCAAGCGCATGGCGCTGGGCGTGGTGGTCAAGGTGCTGCAGAACCTGCTGGCCGAGCGCGTGCCGATCCGCAACATGCGCACGATCGTCGAAACCTTGGCGGAGCACGCGGGGCAGAGTCAGGATCCCGGCATGCTCACCGCCGCCGTGCGCGTGGCGCTGGGCCGGCAGATCGTGCAGGAGATCACCGGGCTGGGCACCGAGGTGCCGGTCATCACGCTGGCGCCGGAGCTGGAGCAGATCCTGATGAACTCGCTCGCCGGCGGCGGCGTGGCCGGCGCGGCGGTCGAACCGGGCCTGGCCGACCGCCTGCAGCAGAGCGTCGCCGATGCCGCGCGCCGCCAGGAAATGGGCGGCGAGCCGGCGGTGCTGCTGGTGCCGCCGCAGCTTCGTCCATGGCTCGCGCGCTTCACCCGCCACGTGGCACAGAACCTGCACGTACTGGCCTACAACGAGGTGCCGGACAACCGCAGGGTGCGGCTGGTCCAGGCGCTGGGACGTTGAGGAGCGGGGAATCGTGAATAGCAAATCGGGAATCGCAAAGGCGCGCACGCCATCGGCTGGCGCGAATCGCTCCAACCATTTCCCATTGACCATTCCCCATTCCCGCTTGCGGAGCAAGCAATGAAGATCAAACGTTTCGTGGCGCCGGACATGCGCCAGGCGATGCGCGAAGTGCGCGAGGAACAGGGGCCCGACGCGGTGATCCTGTCCACGCGCCGGCTGGACGAGGGCATCGAGATCATCGCCGCGGTCGACTACGACGAGGCGCTGGTGCGTGAGGCTGCGCGCCATGGCGCGCAGCCCGCCGAACCGCCGGCACTGCCGGTGCACGCCGCGATCCCGCCGCCGCCGCGCGAAGCCCGCGTCGAACCGCCGGCACCCGCCAATCGGCCGACGCCGGTGCAGGCCCGGGCCGAAGCATCCGTGCCGCCTGCGGCGGATGTCCGGCGAAGCGCGCGCCCGGTCGTGGCAGAGGAACAGAAGCCCGTGCGTCCGGAAGCACGGCCCGCCCGGGCGGTGGTTCCGGCGCCCGCCGAGACCCAGGCGCAGGCTGCCGAAGCCCCGGCCGAGCCCGCGGCGGTGCATCCGTTGATCGAACGCGCCGCGCAGGACACCGTGCGCATGCGCGCCGAACTTTCCAACCTGCGCGAAATGCTGGAGATGCAGCTCTCCAGCCTGGCCTGGAACGACATGGAGCGCCGCCAGCCGCTGCACGCCCGCGTGCTGCGCGAACTGACCCGGCTCGGCATCGAGGCGGACGTCGCCCGTACGCTGGCCGAGGAACTGCCCGCGCAGATGACCCCCGAACAGGCGCGCTACCTGCCGCTGGGCATGTTGAGCCGCGGCCTGGCGGTGAGCGGCCGTGGCCGTTCCGACGAAGGCGGCGTCACCGCGCTGGTCGGTCCCACCGGTGTGGGCAAGACCACCACGCTGGCGAAGCTCGCGGCCCGCGCCGTGGTGCGCCACGGCGCCTCGCAGGTCGCGCTGGTCAGCACCGACCACTACCGCATCGGCGCCGCCGCGCAGCTGGAGCACTACGGCCGCCTGCTCGGCGTGCGCGTGTACCCCGCCTACGACGCGCAGAGCCTGCGCCAGGTGCTGGAACTGCTGAAGGGCTGCCACACCGTGCTGGTCGACACTGCCGGCCTTGCCGGCAACGACCCACGGCTGAAGGAACAACTCGATGCACTGGGCGAGGCGGGCGAGCTGCGCGTCTGCCTGGTGCTGGCCGCCAATGCACAGGCGCAGTCGCTGGAGGAGGCCGTGCGCGCCTACCTGCCGGCCCGGCCGCACGCGGCGATCCTGACCAAGCTCGATGAGGCGCCCAGCCTCGGCGGCGCCCTGTCGGTGCTGATCCGCCACCGGCTTGCGCTGGACTACACCACCGACGGCCAGCGCGTGCCCGAGGACATCGCCGCCGCCGACGCGCGGCTGCTGGTATGCCGCGCGGCGCAGGTGCTCAAGGGCAACGCGCCGGCGGCGGACGAAATGCTTCTGGCTGAACGCTTCGGCGCGATGGTGGCGCAGGCATGAGCGGAATTCTTGCAATGAACCAGGCGTGGGGTTTGAAAGAGATGTTCAACGCGATCACGGGCGAGCGCGACCTGGCGCCTCCCGCTCCGCACCGGCCGCACCAGGCGGCCAGCACCGGCGCGCCGCGGCGCCGCTGCCGCGCCATCGCGGTGGCCGGCGGCAAGGGTGGCGTCGGCAAGACCACCGTCGCGGTGAACCTGGGCATGAGCCTGGCCATGGCCGGCCGCGAAGTGATGCTGCTGGACGCCGACATGGGCCTGGCCAACGTCGACGTGCTGCTCGGCCTGGCGCCCTCGCGCCACCTGGGCCACCTGCTCGACGGCACCGCCTCGCTGGAGGAGCTGCTGCTGGACGCCCCGCACGGGCTGAAGATCATCCCCGGCGGCTCCGGCGCGCGCCGCCTGGCGCAACTTGGCAACGGCGAGCACGCGGCGGTGATCCGCGCCTTCGACGAACTGCCCAAACCGCCGGACTACCTGCTGGTCGACACCGCCGCCGGCCTGTCCGACAACGTCGCCATGTTCGCGGCGGCTGCCGACGACGTGGTGGTGGTGGTCTGCGACGAGCCAGCCTCGCTTACCGATGCGTACGCGCTGGTCAAGGTGCTCTCGCGCGACTTCGGCGTGCGCCGCTTCCGTTTCGTGGCCAACCTGGTGCGCAACGCCGGCGAGGCCCGCGCGCTGCACCAGAAGCTGGCCAAGGTCTGCGACCGCTTCCTGGACGTGGTGCTGGATTTCTCCGGATTCGTGCCGCAGGACGAGCGCCTGCGGCAGGCGATCCGCCGCCAGAACGCGGTGGTGGACCTATGGCCGGCGGCGCGTTCGTCGCAGGCATTCAAGCAATTGGCCGGTGCGGTCGATAACTGGGAAGAACCCGCGCGCGCGGGCCTGGATCGCATCGCGTTTTTCGGCGGCCAGGCCGTGACGGCGTCGGGGTGGTGACATGAGCGTGGCATCGGAATATCTCCAACTGCAGAAACAGAGTGCAGATGAGTTGGTGCGCCAGCACGCGCCACTGGTGCGTCGTATTGCCTATCACCTGATGGGCCGCCTGCCGCCGAGCGTGGACGTGGGCGACCTGATCCAGTCCGGCATGATCGGCCTGCTGGAGGCCGCGCGGCACTACGCCACCGATCGCGCCGCCAGCTTCGAGACCTATGCCGGCATCCGCATCCGCGGCGCCATGCTGGACGAGCTGCGCAAGACCGACTGGACCCCGCGCTCGGTGCACCGGAAGGTGCGCGAAGTGGCCGAGGTGGTGCGCCAGATCGAGATCGAGACGGGCGCCGACGCCGAGGACGCCGAGGTGATCAAGCGGCTGGGGGTCAGCCCGGAGGAGTACCACCAGGTGCTCGCCGACGCCGCCAGTGCGCGCCTGCTGAGCCTGACTGCGCCGGACGACGGCGACGGCTCGCCCGCCTTCGACGTGGCCGACCAGGGCAGCCTGGGGCCGTCGGAGAGCATCGAGCAGGACGGCCTGCGCCAGGCATTGATCGACGGCATCTCCAGCCTGCCCGAGCGCGAGCAACTGGTGATGTCGCTGTACTACGAGCAGGAATTGAATTTGAAGGAAATCGGCGCCGTGCTCGGCGTGACCGAGTCGCGGGTGTGCCAGATCCACGGCCAGGCGATCGTGCGCCTGCGCGCGCGCCTGGGCGACTGGCGCGACGGCGAGGCGGAACCGAAAAAGAAGAAGGCGCCACGGCGGCAGTAGCCACGAATGACCGGACGCCGTTCCCGCTTTCGCGGGAAGGGCGCCAGAAGGGAACGAAGCGGATCGCTGCGGCGGCGTTTCGCAGACAAGCGGAGAAAAGCGTTGGACAAGAACATGAAGATCCTCGTGGTGGACGACTTCTCCACCATGCGGCGCATCGTCAGGAACCTGCTGGTGGAGCTGGGTTTCAGCAATCCGCTGATCCAGGAGGCCGACGACGGCAACAACGCGCTGACCATGCTGAAGAGCCAGCCGTTCGACCTGGTGGTCACCGACTGGAACATGCCCAACATGACCGGCATCGACCTCTTGCGCGCGATCCGCGCCGAGCCCTCGCTCAAGGGAATGCCGGTGCTGATGGTCACCGCCGAGAACAACCGCGACCAGATCATCGCCGCGGCGCAGGCCGGCGTGAACGGCTACATCGTCAAGCCGTTCAACGCGGTCACGCTGAAGGAAAAGCTCACCAAGATCTTCGAACGGATCGCCGCCGCGGGAGCCAGCGCATGAGTGCCGTGCTCTCCACCCTCGACAGCGGCTCGATGCCGCCGGAACTGAAGGACCTGCTCAGCAGCACCGACGGCGCCGCCTTCGAGCAGGCGCTGGACGCGCTGGTGCGCCAGCGCGAGCAGCACCTGTTCCGCGCGCTGGGCCTGCTCGCGCGCGACCTGCACGGTGCGGTCAGCCGGCTCGGCCACGACCTGGCGCAGGAAGGCGTGCCCGGCCGCGTGGCCGACGTGCGCAAGCACTTGAACGACGTGCTCGAGATGAGCGCGCAGGCCGCCCACCGCAGCATCGATTTCGCCGAGCGCATGAGCCCCGAGGCCGACGCGCTGGCGCAGAACGCCGAGCAGGTCGTGGCTTGGGCCAAGCCCGGCGATCCGTCGGCCGTGTTGGCCAACCAGGCCGTCGCCTTCGCCGCCAACTGCCGCGAAGGCCTCAACGACATGGTGATGGCGCAGTCCTGGCAGGACCTGTCCGGCCAGCGCATCAAGAAGGTGGTCAACTTCATCGAGTCGGTGGAATCCTCGCTGCTGGAGCTGGTGCACCTGACCGGCGCGCTGGCCGGCCGCGAGCCGCCGCCGGTGGTGGAGAAGATCTCCGGCCAGGACGAGGCGGACCGCCTGCTCTCCGAATTCGGATTCTGAGCATGGATCCCTCGCTCGACGCCGAGCTGCGCGACGATTTCCTGGTCGAGGCTGGGGAACTGGTCGAGCGCCTGTCGGAACAGCTGGTCGAGCTGGAGGCCAACCCGCGCGAAGCCGAGCTGCTGAACGCGGTGTTCCGCGCCTTCCACACGGTCAAGGGCGGCGCCGGCTTCCTCGCCATCGAGCCGATGGTGCAGCTTTGCCACCATGCCGAGGACCTGCTCAACGTCGCCCGCAACGGCGCGCTGGTGCTCGATTCAGGCCGGATGGACGCGCTGCTCGAAGCGCTCGACCTGCTCAATGCGATGATGGACGCGCTGCGCAGCGGCGCGTCGATGGCGATGCCGCCGCCGGCGCTGCTGCGGCGGCTGATGCCGGGCGCCGCGGCGCCGGCACCGGCTCCGCCGCCGGCGGCTGCCCCCGTGGCCGCGCCGCCGGCCGACGGCAGTATCGACGACAGCGAGTTCGAAGCCCTGCTCGACAGCCTGTACGGCACCGCCGCACCCGGCACCGTGCCGCCGGCTGCGCCCGCGCCGGCGACGATCAACGACGACGAGTTCGAGGCGCTGCTCGACAACCTGCATGGCACGGCCGCGCCGGGCGCCTCCGCGCCCGCGACGGCCAGCACCATCGCCGACGACGAATTCGAAGCGCTGCTGGACAACCTGCACGGCAAGGGCGGCGCGCCTGGTGCCGTAACGGTCCCGGCATCTGCTCCTGCTCCGGCGCCCGCTCCCGCGCCCGCCCGCGCCGCCGCTCCGGCGGAAACCAGCGTGCGCGTGGACACCGGGCGGCTGGATGCACTGGTCAACCGCGCCGGCGAACTGGTGCTGGTGCGCAATCGCCTGCAGAGCCTGGCGCAGAAGAGTGGCGACGAGACACTGGCGCAGGCGGCAGCCGAACTCGACCGCGTCGCCGACGAGATGCAGGGCGCCGTGCTTTCCATGCGCATGCAGCCGGTCGGGCGGCTGTTCCAGCGCTTCCCGCGCATCGTGCGCGACCTTGCGCGGCAGCTCGGCAAGGAAGTGGACCTGGTCACCGAAGGCGAGGGCACGGACCTGGACCGCAGCCTGGTCGAGGCGCTGGCCGATCCGCTGATCCACCTGCTGCGCAACGCGCTCGACCATGGCCTGGAAATGCCGGACGAGCGGCTCAAGGCCGGCAAGTCGCGCCGCGGCACCGTGCGCCTGTCGGCCAGCCAGCGCGGCGAACGCATCGTCATCGCGGTGAGCGACGACGGCCGCGGCATGAATCCCGAGGTGCTCAAGCGCAAGGCGGTCGAGAAGGGTGTCATCGACGAAGCCCAGGCCGCGCGCCTGACCGAGAACGAGTGCTACGAGCTGATCTTCCGCCCGGGCTTTTCCACCGCGGCGCAGATCTCCGACATCTCCGGCCGTGGCGTCGGCATGGATGTGGTCAAGACGCGCGTAGCGGAGCTGGGCGGCACCCTGCAGGTGCGCTCGCGGCTCGGCCACGGCAGCGAGCTGGAACTGACCGTGCCGCTGACGCTGGCCATCCTGCGCGTGCTGATGGTGCGCGTGGGCCCCCGCCTGTTCGCGCTGCCGCTCTCCAACGTGGAGGAAGTGTTCGAACTCACCGTCGGGCAGGACCGCATGCTCGACGGCCGACTGGTCGCCAACCACCGTGGCCGCGCGTTGCCGCTGGGCGACCTGGCCGGCTGGGCCGGCATCCTCGGCGCCGCGCCGCGCCACGTGGTGGTGCTGCACATCGGCCACCAGCGCATCGGCTGCCTGGTGCACGAGGTGCTGGGCCGCGAGGACGTGATGGCCAAGCCCCTGGGCCCGCTGTTCGAGGGCGTGCCCGGCATCGCCGGCGCCACCGTCACCGGCGACGGCAAGCTCGCGCTGGTGCTCGACCTGGCCGGCCTGGCCGACGACGGCGGGCAGTTGCTGCCGTCACTCAAGGCGGCGGGCTGAGAATGGATCCGGTGAGCCTCATCGGCACGATCCTGGCCTTCCTGGTCATCATCGTCGGCACCATCCTGAAGGGCTCCACGATCGGCGCGCTGGTCAACCCGGCCGCGTTCGTGATCGTGTTCGCCGGCACGCTCGCCGCGCTGATGGTGCAGACGCCAGGCAGCGTGCTGCGGCGCGCGCTGGGCATGCTGCCGATGGTCTACCGGCCGCCCTCGTTCCATCCGTCGGACCTGATCGGCCGCATCATCGGCTGGAGCGAGATCTCGCGCCGCCAGGGCCTGCTCGGCCTGGAGCCGCAGATCGACGAGGAGGCCGACGGCTTCGTGCGCAAGGGCCTGCAGATGCTGGTCGACGGGGGCGAGCCGGACGCCATCCGCAGCGTGCTGGAAGTGGAGCTGGAGGCGCGCGAGCACAACGAGCTGGTCGCCGCCAAGGTGTTCGAGAACGCCGGCATCTATTCGCCCACGATGGGCATCATCGGCGCGGTGATGGGCCTGATGGCGGTGATGCAGAATTTGGCCGACCCGAGCAAGCTCGGCCACGGCATCGCCGCGGCCTTCGTCGCCACCATCTACGGCGTGGCGCTGGCCAACCTGCTGATGCTGCCGATGTCGGCGCGGCTGAAGGCGCTGGTGCACAAGCAGACGCAGATGCGCGAGATCCTGGTCGAGGGCCTGGTCTCGATCGCCGAAGGCGACAACCCGCGGCAGATCGAGGCCAAGCTGCAGGGCTACCTGTCGTGAAGCGCAAGCGCCACGAGGACCACGTCAACCACGAGGCCTGGGCGATCCCCTACGCCGACCTGATGACGCTGCTGCTCGCCTTCTTCGTGGTGATGTACGCGGTGTCGGTGGTCAACGAGGGCAAGTACCGCGTGATGTCCGAGTCGATCATCGAGGCGTTCAACGGCTCCAGCCACGTGATCGCGCCGATGCCGCCGCAGAACGCCAAGCCGCACAACGTCGACCCGGCGATCGCCGCGCCGCAGAGCCAGCCGGGTGCGGCGGCTGCGCCGGTGGCGGTGCCGATCCCGCTGCGGCCGGCACCGCGGCGCATGGACGCCGTGCGCGCGCCGCACGAGACCATGCGCGACGTGCAGGCCGCGGCCGAGACGCGCCGGCAGGCCAACCTGACGCGCATCCAGAACGAGGTCGAGCGAGCGCTGCAGCCGCTGATCGACAAGCAGCAGGTGGTCGTGCGCCGCACGCCCAACTGGCTGGAGATCGAGATCCGCACCGACATCCTGTTCCCCAGCGGCGTGGCGCAGCTCTCGCGCCCGGCCGATACGGTGCTGGGCAACCTGGCCGGCATCCTGGCGCCGTTCGGCAACCCGCTGCGCATCGAAGGGTATACCGACGACAAGCCGATCAACACGGCCGTCTATCCGTCCAATTGGGAGCTCTCCGCCGCGCGCGCAGCCAGCGTGGCGCGGTTGTTCACCGAGCACGGCATCAGTCCCGCGCGGCTGGGCATCATCGGCTGGGGGCAGTTCCGCCCGGCCGCCGACAACACCACCGCGGAAGGCCGCAACCGCAACCGCCGCGTGCTGGTGGTGGTGCTGAGCGACCACGCCACGCCGGTGCGCTATTCGGGCGATGCCGACCGGATCGGGCAACTGGCCGACGGCGCGTCGCCGACCGACGTGCCCGATACGACCGCTGCCGCCGTTCCCGCCGCGGACGTCCCCGCCAGGGCTGCGGTGCAGGCCTCTGCGCAGGCCGGCCTCGCGAAAGCACCTGCACGCGCCATCGAACCACCCCTGATCGTCACCCCGGAGCGCGGCAAGTGACGCGCGTTCCCTGCATGGAGCCCATGGCATGACCGCCCCGGCCGCCCCGAATCCGCAACACTGGCTCACCTTTCAGCTCGACGGCCAGGCCTACGCCGCGCCGCTCGCGCAGGTGAGCGAGGTGATCCGCATCGGCGAAGTCACGCCCGTGCCCGGCGCAGCCGCCGACCTGCTCGGCGTGCGCCACCTGCGCGGCCGCGTGGTGCCGGTGCTCGACGGCCGCCGTCGGCTCGGCCTGCCGCCGCGCGACGGCGACGACGACGACAGTGTGCGCGTGGTGATGCTCAGCCATGCCGGCCACGTGGTCGGCCTGCGCGTGGACGCGGTCGGAGAACTGCTGCTCGGCAACGAAGCCGCTGCCCCGCCGCCGCCCGGGCGCGCCACGCGCGTGGACGATCCGGTGATCGGGGTGCTGCCGTGGAAAGGCGGCTTCGTCGCCCTGCTCGATGTGCGCCGGCTGTGCCGGCTGCCGGAGGCCGACGCGGCGTGAGGTGAAGGGACCGCGGCGCGAAGCCCGCCCTGGCCTTACTCGGGCTCCTTCGGCACCTCGCCGTACCCCGCTGCCTGCAGTTCCTCGCGCGCCGTCAATGCAGACAGCGCCAGCGTCATGCCCGGCCGGATGTTGGAGGTGACGAAGTTCTGGTGCCCCAGCGCCTGGCCGCACACCACCATCTTCACGTTGGCCTGGCGCAGTTGCCTGATCAGCGGCGCGTTCGGGTTGGGATGACCGAATTTCCGCCGATAGGCCTTGTCGGACAGCGCGAGGTCCACGCCGCGCCCGTAGAACAGCACGACCAGGTGCACCTTGTCGTTGGGCACGCCGGCGAGTGCGTACAGGTTCAGCAGCTTGGCCACGGTGTGCAGGCGCTGGTCGACGTCGTTGTCGCGCGTGGGGCCGTCGCTGTCCACGTCGACGTACAGGCGATGCTGGGCGGTGGTCGAGGGCATCAGCGCGTTGGGCCCCACCGGCAGCACGCCGCCGGCGCCGTGGATGCGCGGGTACGTCAGCCGCGGATCGGGTTGCGGCTCGGAGAAGGCGAAAGCGACCACCAGGGCGCAGGCGATCAGCAGCAGCGCCACGCCGCATCCGACCAGCACGCGGCGGATGGGCGAACGGGCGAGGTCATCGTCGGGCATGGTGGTGGCTTTGCTGTAGGTCATCCGTGCGGTTCTCCGTTCGGCCCAATGGCCGTCGCGCGCAACGGACCAGTGTAGGAAGGGGGTGTGAAGCACCGGGCAAGCGGCGCGCCCGGCACCGCGGAGTGTGATGCGCATCACATTTGAGAGGGGCCGGCCTCATTGCGCCGGCGACGCGCCGAGCAGGCGCCCGTTGACGCGCTTGCCATAGAGCGACATCGGCGTGTCGTGGTAGGCCTTGCGCGTGGCCGCCAGGTCGCCGTGGTAGCGCGGGTCCTGTGGACGCTCGTGCGCGTCCATGAACATCGCCACGTCCCAGGCGTCCTGGTCGCTCAGCATGCCGCCGCGGCTCAACGGCATGTTCGCCTTGATGAAGGCGGCGGCCTTGTCCAGCTCGTGCATGCCGGCGCCCCAGTTGAACGAGTCCGGTCCCCACAGCGGCGGGAAAACGTACTCGCCGGCCACTTTCTGGCCCTGGCCGTCGGCACCGTGGCACAGCGCGCAGTCGCGCCCGAACACCGCCTGGCCGCGCGCATAGTCCGGCGCCTTCGCCGGTTCGGGTACGCGCGGATAGCCGGCGCCGGCGAGCTTCACGCCCAGCGGTGCGCCCTGCGCCATCCAGTAGGAATAGGTCTCCAGCGCCACGATCACCTTGTCGTCCAGCGGCGGCGCCTTGCCGTTCATGCTGTACATGAAGCAGCCCTGCAGCCGCTCGCCGTAGCTGTTCACGTGGTGGTTCTTCTTGCGGTACTGCGGATACATGCCGTACGCGCCCCACAGCGGTGCGGAGTCGGCCAGGCGGCCCGCGTCGAGGTGGCAATTGACGCAGTTCAGGCCATTGCCGACGTACGCCGGCGCGGCCTTGCGCGTGTGCACGAAGATCTCGCGGCCCCGCCGCACCATGTCGCCGTAGGGGCCGGCGGGAATGGCCGATTCGTCGGGCGGCCGGAAGGCGGGCGCCTTCGCCGCGGGCGTCGCCGCCTGCGGTGCATCGGCGGCATGCGCATCGAGCGGCATGCGGCCACTGCATGCGGTCAGGGCCAGCAGGATCAGGGCCAGGGCGATCGGGCGCGTGCTCATTCGTGGCCGCTCCCGGTGGGTTGCGCGGCGAACCACTGCGCCACCGCGGCGATGTCCTGCGCGCTCAGAGCGCGGCTCAGGTGCTGCATCAGCTCGAGCGGATCGTTGCGCCGCGTGCCTTGCTGCCAGGCCTTCAACTGCGTCTCGATGTAGGCGGCCGGTTGTCCGGCCAGCGGCGGGAAGTTCGCGCCCACGCCGACACCGCCGGGCCCGTGGCATTGCTCGCAGGCGGGCACCCGCGCGGACCAGCGCCCGCGTGTGGCGAGCGTTGCGCCCGTATCGTCGGCCGGGCGATCGGCCGGCTTCGCGGCCGGGGCCTTTGCCGGTACCGGCAGCCGGGCGTAGTACGCCGCCACGGTGCCGCGTTCGTCCGTCGACAGCGCTTTGGCGATGGGCTGCATGACGGCGTTGGCGCGCGTACCCCTGGCGTAGTCGCCCAGTTGCCGGCGCAGGTAGTCGGCATCCAAGCCGGCCAGGCGCGGAAAGCCGGCCGTGGCCTGGCCGCCGCCATCGGCACCGTGGCAGGACTGGCACGGCGGCGCGCCATGTCCGTTGCCCTGGCTGACCAGCGTCTGCGGTGTCGCGGCCTCGGCGGGCGACGCGCACGCCAACGCAAGCCACACGCCCACCACGATGCCTTCCAACCCGCTGTTGCGCATCCCCGATTCCCGCTTTGGCCCCAGGCCGGCAGGCAAGCCCGTGCCGGTCAAAGGCCAACGAATAGCGAGCGGAACGTGCACGCGATGTCAGCGGATCTGTTTTTCCGGTCGGCTTGCGTCGGTGGCGGCAGCGCGAAGTTGGGCGCTTCGCGCATGATGATGGCGGGGCTTGCCGCGGGGCCCCTCACCCCAACCCTCTCCCTGGAGGGAAAGAGAACAGGAGCGGCGCCTCGTCTCGGGTTTACGCGGCGGGTTCGCCGCTGGCGTCGTAGACGCTGGCCAGCACCGCGGCGGCGGCGGCGTAGAGCAGTACCGGCACGTCATCGCGCAGGCGCAGGGCGGCGAGGATCGAGGCGACCTGCGGGTCGTGGTGCAGCGGCAGGCCGAGCGCGCGGGCGCGGGCGAGCAGCAGTTCCAGCGCTTCGGGCGGCAGCGGCGTGGCCTTGGTTTCAGGACCGGCCAGGCGCAGGGTGACGCGCCGCTGCGGCGGCGGCAGGGCGGTGCTCATGCGGTGGCCTTCAGCAGCAGGGCGCTGGCATGGCCCTGGCCCTGCGGCAGGCCGGTCTGGCAGCTCAACTGGTCCAGTTGCAGGCCGCTGGCGGCCAGGCGCTGGCGCAGCGGGGTGAACTGGCGTTCCAGCCGCTCGGTGGTGGCGCTGCGCTCGGCCCACAGGCGCACGTTCAGGCGCAGGTCGCGCAGTTGCAGCTCGCCCTGCAGCGGGCCGAGCGACGGCAGGTCGAGAGCGAAGCCCAGGGTCCACGTGCCGGCGCCGGTCTCGGCGTCCTGGCCGTGCTCGAGGTGGAGCTGCAGTACGTCGCGGCCACGCGGGCCCTGCAGCGGGATCTCGATCATCCAGGCCTGCGCCCCCGCCGCATCGAGCTGGGCGATTTCCAGCCGCGCGAGCGCGGCGTGCACGTCGCCGCGCAGGCGGCCGAGCAGCTGGCCGACGTCGTCGTCGACGGAGGGATCGCCGAAGGACGCCGCGAGTGGCGCGCGCGGCTGCGCCTGCAGGCCGCGCTGGCGCAGCGGCGGCGGCGTGTCGGCGCCGCTGGCGGGCGGGTGAACGGGCAACCGGGGCTGCCGGTCGAGCACTGCGGCCAGGCGCAGCAGCACGGCCTTGAAGTCCTCTTCGCCCAGCGGCATCGGATTGGTGCGCGGCCGGACCAGTTGCGACTCGAAGAACAGGCCGCTGCGGGCGACCGCCTCGCGCAGGCCGTCCGCGCGGGTGATGTCCTGCGGCGTGCGCACGCCCTGGTCGAGCAGCGCCAGCGCGGCGCGCACCTCCGGCGGCAACTGGCGCACCACCGGGCGCTGCGCCAGCGCGCCCAGCGTGGCGAGCAGCGGCGCGTAGCCGTTCTGCTGCGGCAGGCGTTCGCGCAAGGCCTGTTGCACGCGCGGGTCGGCGGCGGCGCCGGCGAGGATCTCCAGCAGCGGCGGGTTGCCCATCGCCAGCACGCGCACCTGGAACTGCGAGGGCAGCGGGGTGCCGAGCGGGTCGGCCTCCACCGTGAGCGCGCCGATCTGCAGCACCATGCGCCCCTGCTCGCCCATGCCCAGCGGACGGGCGTCCAGCACGGTGCCCACGCGCCAGCTCTCGGCCGCGGTGCCGGAGGCGGCACCCGCCCAGGTCATCGCGGCGAGGCTGGTGGGTTGGATGATCACGCGGGTCTCCTGCCTGCCGGCCGGGCAGTGGTCGGTTCCGTGCAGTCGGTACAGGAATCGGCCGGGCGGACGATAACTTGAGCGACGGTGACGGCGGTCACTTTCCGGCACTAAAGCCTCCACCGGAACCGCCGATAAGGCTTGGGCAGGGGCCCGGTACGAGCGGAGGCAAGCAATGGGCAGCAAACGAGAACACGGCGCACCGGCCGCGGTCGAGATCGGCCTGCCGGCGGATTGCCGGATGGCCGCGCAGTCGGCGCTGCTGGCCGATCTGCTCGGCGCGCTGGACGCGCCGGCGACGCAGATCGACGGCCGCGCGGTCGAGCGCGTGGACACCGCCGCGCTGCAGCTGCTGACGCTGTTCCGCCGCGAGGCGCTCTCGCGCGGCTGCGCGGTGAGCTGGCGCGGCGCGAGCACCACGTTGTGCGAGGCGGCGGAAACGCTGGGCCTGGTCAAGGCACTGGATCTGCCGGCAAGCGTGCCGGCGTAAAAAACGAGGTTGATGAAATGGCGAAGATTCTTGCAGTGGACGATTCGGCGTCGATGCGCGGCATGGTGGCCTACACCCTGCGCGGCGCCGGCCACGAGGTGACCGAGGCCGAGAACGGCCAACTGGCGCTGGACGCGGCCAATGCCGGCACGTTCGACCTGGTGCTGGCGGACGTCAACATGCCGGTGATGGACGGCATCAGCATGGTGCGCGAGCTGCGCACGCGGCCCAGCTACAAGGGCGTGCCGATCCTGATGCTGACCACCGAGTCGCACACGGACAAGAAGATGGAAGGCAAGGCGGCCGGTGCCACCGGCTGGCTGGTCAAGCCGTTCGATCCGGAACAGTTGCTGGCCACCGTCAAGCGCGTGCTCGGCTAAGCCGCAAAGAGAGCGATCCGATGAGCAGTGCGGGCGGCCTGGCGCAGTTCCAACAAGTATTCATCGAGGAGAGCCTGGAAGGGCTCGACACGATGGAATCCTCGCTGCTCGCGCTGGACGAGGGTGGCGACGGGGAGCTGGTGCACACCATCTTCCGCGCCGCGCACTCGATCAAGGGCGGCGCGGCCACCTTCGGTTTCCCGGAGATGGCCTCGTTCACCCACGAAGCCGAGTCGCTGCTGGACGAAGTCCGCGGCGGCAAGCGCGCGATCGACAAGCCGATCATCGAGCTGCTGCTGCGCTCGGTGGACTGCCTGCGCGGCATGTTCGATCGCGCCAAGGCCGGCCAGCCGCTCAACGACGCCACCTCCGACGGCGTGCGCGGCGAGCTGGCGGCGATGATGGGGCGCGCCGCGCCGGCCGCATCCGTCGTCCAGGGCCGCCGCGCCGGCGACCAGGCCGAGGCCTGGATCATCCATTTCCACCCGCACGCCGGCATGCTCGCCGGCGGCAACGACCCGCTGCGGCTGATCCGCGAACTGGCCGGGCTGGGCGAACTCGCCGTCGAGGCCGACCTGTCGCGGCTGCCGGCACTGGCCAAGCTCGATCCGGAGCAGTGCCACCTGGGCTGGTCGATCGAGCTGAAGGCGCCGGTCAAGCGCGAGGACATCAAGGCGGTGTTCGACTGGGTCGAGGACGAATGCGACCTGGCCATCGAACCCAAGCCCAGCGCCGTGGTGACGCCGGCCGCGCCGCCGGCGCCGGCCAGCATCGCCGAGGCAGCCGCGCGCGGCACGCGCGAGGCCAATGCCGATTCGGGCTCGGTGCGCGTGTCGATCGACAAGATCGACGGCATGATCAACCTGGTCGGCGAACTGGTCATCACCCAGGCCATGCTCGACACCTTCCGCGAGGAATTCGACCCTTCGCGCCTGGCCTTGCTGCAGCACGGCCTGACCCAGCTCGCCCGCCATGCGCGCGAGCTGCAGGAAAGCGTGATGGGCATCCGCATGCTGCCGATCGCCTCGGTGTTCAACCGCTTCCCCCGACTGGTGCGCGACTTGAGCCAGAAGCTCGGCAAGCAGGTGAAGCTGGAGCTGCACGGCGAGCAGACGGAACTGGACAAGACGGTGCTGGAGAAGATCGGCGACCCGATGGTGCACCTGGTGCGCAACGCCATCGACCACGGCCTGGAGACGCCCGACAAGCGCCGTGCCGCCGGCAAGAACGACACCGGCACGCTCAAGCTCGACGCCTACCACCGCGGCGGCAACATCGTAGTGGAAGTGTCCGACGACGGCGCCGGACTCAACCGCGACGCGATCGTGCGCAAGGCGATCGAGCGCGGCCTGATCGCCAGCGGCGAGGGCCTGAGCGAAGAGGCGGTGGGCGAGCTGATCTTCCAGCCCGGCTTCTCCACCGCAGCGGTCACCACCGACCTGTCCGGCCGCGGCGTGGGCATGGACGTAGTGCGCAGGAACGTCTCGGACCTCGGCGGCACGGTCACCATCCGCAGCAAGCCGGGCCAGGGCAGCGTGTTCACCATCACCTTGCCGCTCACCCTCGCGATCATCGACGGCCTCACCGCCGCGGTGGGCGAGGAGCGCTACATCGTGCCGCTGGTGTCGATCGTCGAGTCGGTGCAGCTCAAGCCCGAATCGCTCAAGACCGTGGCCGGCGGCGGCGAGCTGTTCCGCTTCCGCGGCGAGTACCTGCCGGTACTGCGTCTGCACGAGCTGTTCGGCTGCGCCGGCGCCAGGCGCGCGATCGAGGAGGGCCTGGTCATCGTGGTCGAGGGCGACGGTTCCCGCGTGGGCCTGTTCGTCGACGGCCTGGTCGGCCAGCAGCAGGCGGTGGTCAAGTCGCTCGAAGACAACTACCGCCGCGTGCAGGGCGTGTCCGGGGCGACCATCCTGGCCGACGGCTCGGTGGCGTTGATTACCGACATCGCCGGCCTGGTCCGGCTGCACGGGCGGCGCAAGGCGGCCTGAGCACGGCGCGAGCCGGCACGCGGCAGTCACGAAAGCAATCATTGGACCCTGCGGCAGGAGCGCGCGGGCTTCCTTTCAACGGCCTGCCGGCAGGATCCCGCCGGCGGCAACGCGACGGGCTGCGAGCCGGCGGTCGCGCGTAGGCGAATGACGAGGTTTTTTTCATGTCCGTGTTCCAACGCTGGTCGCTCGGCCGGCTGAGCCTCAATGCACGCGTCGGCGTGGTAGTGGTGATGATGGTGGTCGGCCTGGCCGGTCTGACCGTGCTCAACGCCTTTTCCAGCCGCGACCGGCAGATGACGGCCCTGGCCCACAACCTGCAGAGCCAGATCGAGTCGGCCGTCTCCGTCGCGCAGCGCTTCCACGATCGCGCACAGAAGGGCGAGCTCAGCGAAGCCGAGGCCCAGCGCCAGGCGCTGGCGCAGATCCACGACATGCAGTGGAAGGGCGGCAAGGGCTACATCTTCGCCTTCGATTCCGGGCTGGTGATGCGCGAGCACCCGCTCAAGCCCGAACTGGTCGGCAAGAGCATCGCCGGCGAAACCGATTTCAAGGGCAAGCCGCACTACCGGATCATGCGCGACGCCGACCTGCGCGACGGCCACGCGCTGACCCGCTACACGCAGAAAATGCCCGACGGCAGCGGCAAGGACAAGATCACCTACACGCAGTTGTTCAAGCCGTGGAACATCAACTTCGCGGCCGGCGACTACTTCGAGGACATCGACGCCGATTTCCGCCACACGCTGGCCGTCCAGTTGTCCGAGGCGGGCCTGGTCGGGTTGCTGGTGATCCTGGTGGTATGGCTGTCCATGCGCAGCATCCGGCAGAGCATCGGCGGCGAGCCCGATTTCGCGGTGGCCATGGCCGGACGCATCGCCGAGGGCGACCTGGCGGTGGCGGACGGCGAACCGGCATTCCCGTCCGGCAGCCTGCTCGGCGCACTGGTGCGCATGCGCGAACGGCTGACGGCGATCGTCGGCGAGGTGCAGCACGGCGCCCAGGCGGTGAGCACGGCGGCCCAGCAGATCGCCAAGGGCAACGACGACCTGTCCCAGCGCACGCAGGAGCAGGCCTCGAGCCTGGAGGAGACCGCCGCCTCGATGGAGGAGATGACCTCCACGGTCAAGCAGAACGCGCAGAACGCCAGCGTCGCCAACCAGCTCGCCTCCGGCGCGCGCGAAGAGGCCGAGCGCGGCGGCGCCGTGGTGGCGCAGGCGGTGCTGGCGATGGGCGAGATCAGCGCCTCCAGCCGCAAAGTGGTGGACATTGTGGGCCTGATCGACGAGATCGCCTTCCAGACCAACCTGCTCTCGCTCAACGCGGCCGTGGAAGCGGCGCGTGCCGGCGAGCAGGGCCGCGGCTTCGCGGTGGTGGCCGGCGAGGTACGCAGCCTGTCCCAGCGCAGCGCCGCGGCGGCCCGTGAGATCAAGGCGCTGATCGGCGAGAGCGTGGAGCGCGTGCAGGCCGGCAGCCGGCTGGTCGACCAGTCGGGAACGGCGCTCAAGGGCATCGTCGAGAGCGTCAGGAAGGTCACCGACATCGTGGCCGAGATCGCCGCCGCCAGCCAGGAGCAGTCGGCCGGCATCGACCAGGTCAATCGTGCCGTGACCCAGATGGACGAGGTGACCCAGCAGAATGCCGCGCTGGTGGAGGAGGCCTCCGCCGCCGCGCGCGCGATGCAGGACCAGGCGGCCGGGCTGCGCCAGCAGATGCTGTTCTTCCGGCTGGACGGCGGTTCCGCCGGTGTGCACGCGCAACAGCAAGCCGAGGTCGTGCTGCCGCGCGCCGCCGCGCGTCGGGCGGAACCCATGCGCGCCGTCGCTGCCGCTGCCGGTGCCTGGACCGAGTTCTGAGCCCGGCATTCCCTTTCGACAGATGGCGCGGGTCCCGCGCCATCCCGCAGGACCCCACGATCATGCATCTTGCAACCCGCACCGCCCGGCGCCTCGCGCTGGGCCTGGCCCTGCTTGCCCCGGTGGCGCATGCAGGCGAGTTCACCTTCGGCGGCAAGGCCTTCGCCGACGTCAGCCAGCTGGACCGGCACGACCGCGTCGCCGGCACCCGCAGCAGCGACGTGGATGCCGATCTCAAGCGGCTCTACCTGGACGCGGACTACGCGATCGACCCGGCCTGGTCGGTGCATGCCACTGCCGACGTGAACTGGCTACGCGGCGAACGCGACCCGGACCTGTGGCTCAAGCGGGCCTACGTGCAGCGCCGCTACGGCCAGTCAGGGGTGGTGCGCGTGGGCGCGGACGACCTTCCCTGGACCGCGCTGGTCAGTCAGTGGTACGGCTACCGCTACATCGATGCGCTGGCCACCTCGCTGCAGAAGATCGACTCCGCCGCCGACTGGGGCGTGCACGTCCGCGGCGCGCTGGCGCCGAAGTTCGACTACGCGCTGTCCGTGGTGACCGGGGGCGGCTACAAGCGGCCCAGCGTGGGCAACCGCGCCGACGTGGAGGCGCAGTTCTCCTACCACCCCAGCGCCCATACGGTGCTGGCGCTGGGCGGCTACGACGGGCAGCGCGCCGAGGATGGCGACCTGACCGAGCTGTACCACACCGCCCGGCGCATCGACCTGCTCGCCGCCTACGCGGACGACACCTGGCGCCTGGGCGTGCGCTACGCCTACGCCAGCAACTGGGCCTCCCTGCACGATCCGGCCAGCGACCGCGGCCGCAGCTGGTCGGCCTGGGCCAGCGTACGCGTGGCGCCGCACTGGAGCCTGTTCGCCCGCTACGACCGCCTGCAGCCGAGCCGCCTGCAGGCGCCGGACCAGCGCAGCCGCTATGCCGACGCCGGCATCGAGTGGCAGCCGGTCAAGCGCGTGCGGCTGGCGCTGGTGGCCAAGCACAACGCCCTGCGCCGGCAGGGGCGCGAGGTGCGCAGCTCCGACGAGGTCGGGCTCTGGAGCGAACTCAGCTTCTGAGCGGCCCCCCGGCGCGCCGCTCAAGTTCCGTCCCGCGGCGCCGACATCCTGAATGAAGCAGGACGTCCGCGAAGCGTCCGCCACGACACCAGGTACCCGTCCCATGCAAGAAGAACCCCAGGCCGCGTCGGTCGTACAGCAACTTACCTTCAGCCTCGGTCCCGAGGAGTACGGCATCGACATCCTGGCCGTGCGCGAGATCCGCGGCTGGACGCCGGTTACCCGCATCCCGCAGGCGCCGCACTACGTGCTGGGCGTGCTCAACCTGCGCGGCGCCATCGTGCCCGTGCTGGACCTGCGCCTGCGTTTCGGGCTCGCGCGCGAGGAATACACCGCCACCACGGTGACCGTGGTGGTGACGGTGGCCGGGCGCCTGTTCGGCGTCGTGGTCGATGCCGTCTCCGACGTGCTGGACGTGCAGGCCGACAAGGTGCGCCCGGTGCCGGACATGGGTACCGCGGTGGATACCGAATACCTGAAGGGATTGACCTCCATCGAGGAGCGCATGGTGCTGCTGCTCGACGTGGACAAGCTGTTGCAGCCGCAGGACGCGCAGATGCTCGAAGCCGCCTTGCCCGCGGCCACCGAAGTCAAAGCCGTGGCCTGACCAGGACCGACCGATGAAAATGCCGAAACTCAAGTTCAAGATTCCCGCCCTGACCGTGCGCGGCCGCCTGCGCCTGGTGCTCGGCATGCTGATGCTGATGCTGGTGGCCGGCGCCGTGATCGGCATCGGCTCGATGCAGCTGCAGAACGAGGGCATGCGCTCGATGTACCAGGACGAGCTGGTGACGGCGCAGACCGTCTCCCGCATGCGCGCCGATTCGCTGATGCAGTTCATCGTGCTCGGCGAGGCGGCCCGGCTGGTCAAGCAGCCGCCGCAGCTCAAGCAGAAGATGGACGAATACGCGGCACTGGAAAAGAAGTTCCTTGCCGAGAAGAAGGAGTTCGACGCCGCTCCCAAGAGCGACGCGGTCGCCGCGCAGTACAAGAAATACCTGGCCGACGAGGGTGACTACATCAGCGGCCTGAAGGACATGACCGACGCGCTGAACCAGCACGACGAGGCCGCCGGCGACGTGCTCGACATGGAAGTGCGCCCGCTGATGATGATGCGCCTGGAGGTGCTGGACAAACTCGTCTCCATGCAGCGGGACGAGGCCTTCGCCGCCTACCAGGGCCAGGTCTCGCGCTTCAGGCTGATCCGCGCCATCAGCATCGGCGCGCTGGCTGCCGGCCTGCTGCTGGCCATCTGGATGGCGCTGTCGCTGAGCCGCTCGATCATCAGCACGCTCACCTATGCCGGCCGTGTCGCCCGCGAGATCGCGCAGGGCAAGCTCGGCCATGCGATCCAGTGCAACCGCAAGGACGAGCTTGGCCAGCTGCTGGAAGCGTTCCGCAGCATGGACGAGCGCCTGTCGGCGATCGTCGGCGAGGTGCGCCACGGCTCCGGCGCGGTGAGCACCGCCGCGCAGCAGATCGCCCGCGGCAACGACGACCTTTCCCAGCGTACGCAGGAACAGGCCTCCAGCCTGGAGGAAACCGCCTCCTCGATGGAGGAGATGACCTCCACCGTCAAGCAGAACGCCGAGAACGCCAGCCACGCCAACCAGCTGGCCCGCGGCGCCCGCGAGCAGGCCGAGCGCGGCGGCGAGGTGGCTTCGCAGGCGGTGGTGGCGATGAAGGAGATCAACGCCTCCAGCCGCAAGATTTCCGACATCGTCAGCCTGATCGACGAGATCGCCTTCCAGACCAACCTGCTCTCGCTCAACGCGGCCGTGGAAGCGGCGCGGGCCGGCGAGCAGGGCCGCGGTTTCGCGGTGGTCGCCACCGAGGTGCGCAACCTGGCGCAGCGCTCGGCCGGCGCGGCCAAGGAGATCAAGGCGCTGATCAACGACAGCGCGGAGAAGGTGCGCACCGGTACGGAACTGGTCGACCAGTCGGGCAAGGCCCTTTCGGAAATCGTCGACAGCGTCAAGAAGGTCACCGACATCGTGGCCGAGATCGCCGCGGCCAGCCAGGAGCAGTCGGCCGGCATCGACCAGGTCAACCACGCCGTGTCGCAGATGGACGAGATGACCCAGCAGAACGCCGCGCTGGTCGAGGAGGCTGCCGCCGCTGCCCGCGCGATGCAGGAGCAGGCCAACGAGCTGGCCCGCCAGGTGGCGTTCTTCCGCCTGGACAGCGATGCCGCCGCCGCGCCGGCGCCGGCCGCCAAGCCGACCGCGTCGGCCGTGGTGGCTGAGGCCGAGGCGGTGTTCGCCGCCGTGCGCAGCGCTCCGGCGCCGCGCGTGGTGCGCGTGGCCGAGCCGGCTGCCGCGGTGGCCGATGCGGGCGTGTGGAAGGAGTTCTGAGCATGAGCGCGGTGGTCGACCACGACAACCCTGCGGCCGGCCTCGCCGGTCCGTTGCTCGGCGACCGCGACTTCCAGTTCCTGCGCACGTTCGTCTACCAGCACTGCGGCATCGCGCTGAGCGAACAGAAACACCAGTTGGTGCAGGGTCGCCTGGCGCGGCGCCTGCGTGCGCTGGGCCTGAAGGACTTCGGCGCCTACTGCGAACTGTTGCGCACCGACCCGGAGCGCGAGCTGGGGGAGCTGGCCAGCGCGATCAGCACCAACGTCACGGCCTTCTTCCGCGAGGTGCACCACTTCGAGGCGCTGGCCAACGAGATGCTGCCGCAGTGGCTCGAGCAGAAACGTCGCGAGGGCGATCGCCTGCGCATCTGGTCGGCCGGCTGCTCCAGTGGCGAGGAACCCTACTCGCTGGCGATGGTGCTGGCCGAGGCGCTGGAGCGCTGCGGCCGCAACGTCGACGCGAAGATCCTCGCCACCGATCTCTCGCCGGCGGCGCTGGCCGCGGCGCAGAAGGGCGTCTATCCGGTCGAACGGCTGGAAGGCGTCAACGCCGAGCGGCGCAAGCGCTGGTTCCTGCGCGGCGAGGGCGAGTACGCGGGCCTGGCCTGCGTGCACCCGAAGCTGCGCGAGCTGACCACCATCCTGCCGCTCAACCTGCTGCACGAATGGCCGATGCAGGGACCGTTCGACGCGATCTTCTGCCGCAACGTAGTGATCTATTTCGACCAGCCGACCAAGCAGAAGCTGTTCCGCCGCTTCGCCCGTCTGCTGCCCACGGGTGCGCCGCTGTTCCTGGGCCACTCCGAATCCATGCACGGTCTTTCCGAAGAGTTCGAACTGATCGGCCGCACCATCTATCGGAAGAAGACTGCATGACCCAGGTTGCCGCGAGCCTGCCGCGAGGCCAGGCGATCGCACCCGCTCTACCCGGTTTCGAGCACCTGCGCAGGTTCTGGGACCCGACCCACCAGTGCGTCACCGCCAAGGTGCTGCCGGGCGAGTTCTACGTGAGCGCGCAGGAGGAGATGATCTCCACCGTGCTCGGTTCCTGCATCGCCGCGTGCATCCGCGACAGGCGTCGGCGCGTGGGTGGCATGAACCACTTCATGCTGCCCGAGCCGGTCGGCGAGCGCGACGCCTGGTCGGCCGCGGTCGGCCGCGCGGCGCGCTACGGCTCCGATGCGATGGAGCAACTCATCAACGCCATCCTGAAAGCCGGCGGCCAGCGCGAGGACCTGGAAGTGAAGGTCTTCGGCGGCGGCCGCGTGCTGGCGCAAATGACCGACGTGGGCCGGCGCAACATCGAGTTCGTGCAGCGCTACCTGGCCACCGAGAAGCTGGCCGTGGCGGCGTCGGACCTTGGCGACGTGTACCCGCGCCAGGTCCAGTACTTCCCGGCCAGCGGCAAGGTGCGCGTGCGCCAGTTGCGCGGCACGCGCGACGCCCAGTTGGTGGACGGCGAGCGGTTCTACCTCAAGCGTTTGGCAAACGATCCGATAAAGGGAGAGGTGGAGCTCTTCTGACGAAGGGTGGCGCTGGGCCGTGGGGGCGCGGCATCCGCCGTCCAGCGGCGGCCCTGCCGTGGTGCAGACGGATCAACGCCCTCACGACCCAGCGCCATCGCTCCACCCAAAACAAGGCAAGCTCGAGATAACGGCATGGACAAAGTGCGAGTACTGGTAGTCGACGATTCCGCACTGGTGCGCAAGCTCCTGTCGACCATGCTTGCCTCCGATCCGCGCATCGAGGTGGTCGGCACCGCGGCCGATCCGCTGATCGCGCGCGACAAGATCAAGCAGCTGAACCCCGACGTGCTCACGCTCGACGTCGAGATGCCGCGCATGGATGGGCTGACCTTCCTGGAAAACCTGATGCGGCTGCGGCCGATGCCAGTGGTGATGGTGTCGTCGCTGACCGAGCAGGGCGCCGAGGTCACCCTGCGCGCGCTGGAACTGGGCGCGGTGGATTTCTTCGCCAAGCCCGCCAGCGACCTGGCCGGCACGTTCGCCGGCAGTGCGCAGGAGATCTGCGCCAAGGTGGTGACGGCGGCGCGCTCGAAGCCGCGCGCCCGCACCGCGGTACGCAAGCTCGACGTGGCGCCGCGGCTGTCCGCCGATGCCGTGTTGCCGCTGTCGCAGTCGGCCGGCACGCGCGGCGGCAGTCCGATCATCGCCATCGGGGCCTCCACCGGCGGCACCGAGGCGATCCGCGTGGTGCTCGAGGCGATGCCGCCGGACGCACCGCCGATCGTGATCACCCAGCACATTCCCGCCGCCTTCAGCGGCCCGTTCGCCACGCGCATGGACAACTGCTCGGCGATGCGCGTGTGCGAGGCGCACGACGGCCAGCCGATCCAGCAGGGCCACGCCTACATTGCGCCCGGCAGCCAGCACCTGCTGGTGATGTGGGACGGCGCCAAGCACGTCTGCCGCCTGCACGACGGCCCGCCGGTGAACCGCCACAAGCCGTCGGTCGACGTGCTGTTCCGCTCGATGGCGGCCAGCGTCGGCAAGGCCACCGTCGCCGCGCTGCTCACCGGCATGGGCGACGATGGCGCGCGCGGCCTGCTCGAGCTGCACCAGGCCGGCGCCGCCACGCTGGTGCAGGACGAAGATTCCTCGGTGGTTTGGGGCATGCCCGGTGCCGCCTACAAGCTCGGCGCCGCGCGCGAAGCGCTGCCGCTGGACCAGATTGCCGCGCGCCTGCTCCGGCTGGCGCGCCAACCCCTCGACAGCGCACCCCGCGCCGCCGCCCTTTGATCGCGGAAGCAATTCCATGAACGCCATCCTCTCCTTCTTCCACACCCGCCACCTGATCGGGTTTTCGGCAAGCGCCCTGGCGCTGCTGGTCAGCCTGCTGTGGCATCCGGCCTGGCTCGCGCCGCTGCTGGTGATTGCGCTGGCCGCCGCGTGGATCGTCGAGGCGCGCCGCACCGCGCCGGTCGAGGTGCCGGTCGAGGTCGACAGCACGCCGGTACGCGAGGCGCTCGAAGACGTGCGCAGCGCGCTGGTCGACGAACTCGGTCACGCCACGCGCGAACTGCACCAGGGCCTGGACCTGCTGCGCGACGCGGTGCAGGAACTGGGCGGCGGCTTCGACGGCCTGTCGCAGAAGACCGGCCTGCAGCAGTCGCTGCTCAAGCAGATCATCGACGTGCAGAACGGCGGCGTCTCGGTGCAGGACTTCGCCGCGCGGACCGGCGACCTGCTGGAGCATTTCGTCGGCATGATCGTGCAGATGTCGCGCGAGAGCCTGCGCATCGTCTACCGCATCGACGGCATGGCCAAGGAAATGGACGCGGTGTTCGGCCTGCTGAAGAACGTCAACACCATCGCCGAGGAGACCAACCTGCTGGCGCTGAACGCCTCGATCGAGGCGGCGCGCGCGGGCGAATCCGGCCGCGGCTTCGCGGTGGTGGCCGGCGAGATCCGCAACCTGGCCAGCAACTCCAACCAGTTCAACGAGCAGATCGGCAGCCACGTCGAGCGTGCGCGCGCCGCGATGGAGCAACTGCGCGGGCTGGTCGGCACGATGGCCTCGCAGGATCTCAACGTCGCGCTGTCGGCCAAGGGCGGCATCGACGCGATGATGGCCCACGTCACCGAGTCGGACGCGCGCACCAGCGCGGTCGCCGACCAGGTGGTGGAGATCAACCGCGGCCTGGGCAGCGACGTCTCCACCACGATCCGCTCGCTGCAGTTCGAGGACATCCTGAGCCAGCTCCTGCAGCAGACCCGCACGCGCCTGGTCGAGCTGCAGGAGATCACCGCCGACTGCACCCGCGACATCGAGGAGCTGGCCTGCAGCCGGATCGACGCCGAGGCGCTGGAAGCGCGCGCCCAGCGCGTGCGCGCCCGCCTGGCGATCCAGCGCGAGAAGGCCCGCCTGCGGTCGCGCGGCCCCGCGCTGCAGAGCTCGATGGACGCCGGCGAGATCGAACTCTTTTAAGGAACCTGCGCCATGAGCATCAATGTCCACCACGACAGCGACACCGATTGCCTGACCCTGCATCTGGGCGAGCACTTCGACTTCAGCATGCACCGCGACTTCCACGACGCCTGCCTGGGCTCCGGGGTCAAGGCGCGCAGCTACGTGATCGACCTGGGCGAAGTGACCCGCATGGATAGCTCCGCGTTGGGCATGCTGCTGCTGTTGCGCGAGCATGCGGGCGCCGACCGCGCCGAGATCCGCATCGTCAACGCCCGCGACGAACTGCGCGGCACGCTGCGCGTGGCCGGCTTCGACAAGCTGTTCGTGCTGCACTGACCCGCTTGGGGTCAGTCGCCGGGGCAGAGCGCGACGCTCCGGCTGCGCTGGTCGATGACCAGCACGAACCGGCTCAGGATCCGGCTGCCGACCAGCAGTTCGGGAAAGCGCCGGGAAACGAGCGCATCGACGCCGGTCAGCGCGATCGCACCGATGCGGACGGGATCTTTCAGGCGGGTCCGCTCGGTGTCGATCACGGTGTTGGTGAGCCTGCCCTCGGGACCCTGCATCAGGCCGCTGGCCTCCACCTTCGGATAGAGCGCTGCCGGCAACACCAGCGACGCGTTGGCGCCTGTATCGAGGTTGGCCTCGGTCTGCAGCGGACCGATGCTCGCCGCGACGCGGAACGGACGCTGGTAGGTGACCGCGCCAGCGTCCCTCGGCGACAGGCGGTGTGAGCGCGTGAAGGAGAGTGTCCTGCGCGGGTAGTCGATCACCAACAGGCCGTCCGCGAAGAAGTCGCGGCCAAGAATGCCGGCAAACCTGGCCTTCGGGGCCATCTTGCCGGCGTAGTCCCGGGTGATCAGGTCGACGTCGCGCCTGACCAGCCCGCCCAGGGCCAGCATATCCAGATGCGTCGTACCGGCCGCCTGCGTCTGCACGCCATCGGAGTTCTCGACCGCTGCGGCTGCGGGGAGGCGCAGCGCCGAGGCCAGGCTGGCATCGAGCCTGCCCGTGCCGCTGGCGCCCGTGTCCACCGCGAACCGGAACGGGCCCTGGCCGTTGGCGCGGGCCTGCACGTACACGCGTCCGTCCACGACGTCGAAGGGCACGCGCACGAGCAGGTCGGCGGCGGGCAGCGCGGCGAGCCTGCATGCGCCGGTCGGGGCCGCTGGCGGGCTTTGGGCGCCCACCGGCAGGGTGAGCGCGGCGAGCGCGATGCCGGCCAGGCGAGGTATCCGCCTGTGCGTCTTCCGCACGGGCCCGCCGGTATTGCCGCGGCCGTCCGGGCCCGATGCGACGTCCATGTTCAACCCAGCCGCCGCGCAATCCCGTAGAACACCAGGTTGCCGACACCGGTCGCCACCGCCAGCACCGCCACCAGTCCGGGCGTCAGGTCCTGCCAGCCGAACGCCTGGATCAGCGCGAAACCGATCCCCAGCGCCACCAGCACCACGCCCCAGTGCAGCGAGGAATGCCGCCGGCGCAGTTCCTCGCTTTGCAGCACCGAGCGCACCAGTTCTTCCGAGCCGCCGACGCTGACCATCTGCCGGCGCACGCGGGCGTCGACGACGACCTTGATCGCGTAGGTGATGCAGATGAAGAGGGTGATGGGAATGAGATCGCCGAAGTTCATGGGTCCTGCTCCTGTGTTGAGGGTTCGGGCCAAGAGAGACGATGGACGGCCTGGCGGTTGCATCCGCAGACACTTGCAACCGTTTGCCCCTGGCGCGTATCCCATGGGCGATGGACGAGCGCCCCACCAACCCGGACCGTGAACTGGTCGACGCCGTGCTGCGCGGCGCGCCTGGCGCGTTCGAGCGCCTGGTGCGCGATTACCAGGGCCTGTGCTGGCACATCATCTACCGCATGGTCCGCCATCCGGAGGACGCGCGGGAGCTGTGCCAGGAAACCTTCCTGCGCGTGCACCAGTGCCTGCACCAGTACCGCTACGAGAGCGCGCTGAAGTCCTGGATCGGGCAGGTGGCCTACTCGATCGCGTTGCGCCACCTGCAGCGCAAGCGCATACCGCTGCTCGAGCCGGCCGCCGACGAGGACATTCCTTCGCCGTTGGAAAACCTGGGCGACGAGTTCGACCTGGAGCAGGCCTTCGGCGACGCCCAGGTTGCGCGCCGCCTGCATGGCGCCATCGACGCGCTGCCGCCGGTGCAGCGCACCGTGCTGACGCTCTACCATCTGGAGGAGGCCAGCATTCCTGAGATCGCCGCGATCACCGGGCTGGCCTCCGGCACCATCAAGAGTCACCTGTTCCGCGCACGCCTGCGCCTTCGCGCCGTACTCGAAGGCCGGCTGGGAGTTGCCGTATGAACCACGATCCCCGTTTCCCCTTGCCTGACGACGACGCGCACGAATGGTCCGCGCAGGAGCGCGCGCTGGCCGAGGAACGCGCCGGGCTCGCGCCGGAGCAGGGCGAGCCGCAACTGCGCAGCTACCGCCTGGTGGCCCATGCCCTGGCGCAGCCGCTGGATGCGCAATTGCCGCCCGACTTCGCACGGCGGGTGGCGCGGCAGGCGGCAAAGGCCGCCCGCCCGGCCGATACCCGCCTGGAACGTGACCTGCTCGTGCTGCTTGCCGCGGCGATGGCACTGGCCGCGCTGGCCGTCACCGTCCTGTATGGCGCCGAGTGGCTGCCCTCGCTCGACCTTGGGGCAGTCGGCATGTTGCTGGGCAAGCCTTGGGTCTGGGCGCTGGCCGCATGCCTGGGTCTGTCCCGCCTGTCCCGGGGCTGGTTGCACCATCCTCAGCAGCCCGTTTGACGCAACGGGGCTCGCGGCGGCATGGGTTGCGGCGGGGTGTCTCTTCAGAGCCACGTCGGCTCGAGGCCAGTGCGGCCCCTCACCCCAACCCCGGAGGGAGAGGGAGCAGAGCGCGCGACCGCCGCATTGGCAGCGGGAGCTTCATCCTCCTAGCCCAGAGGTCATGCACGCCCCCTTGCTCCTTCGCCGCTATCGTGGGCGCCTGTTTCCACGGCGGAGCAAGGCGATGCAAGCGATGCGATGGATGGTGGCGACCGCAATGCTGTGCGGTTCGGCGGTGAGTGCGGGTGCGTTCGCGGCGGCGGCCCAGCAAGGCAAGGCGCCGGCGGGCGCCATGGCCGCCCACGCGATGGGCGTGGACCTGGCCGGCATGGACCATTCGGTCAAGCCGGGCGACGACTTCGACGACTACGCCAACGGCAACTGGCGCAAGACGGCGGTGATCCCGGCCGACCGCGCCAGCACCGGCATCTTCCTGCAGGTGTTCCAGAAGGCCGAGAAGCGCAACGCGCAGATCATCCGCGAGGCCGGCGCCAGCCATCCGGCGGCCGGCAGCAACCAGCGCAAGATCGCCGACTACTACGCCGCGTTCATGAACACCGCGGCGATCGAGAAGGCCGGCCTTTCGCCGCTCAAGCCGGAACTGGACAAGATCGCCGCGATCCGCACGCGCACTGACCTCTCGCGTGTGCTCGGCGGCCAGTTGCGCGCCGACGTCGACCCGATCAACGCCACCAACTGGCAGACCGAGCACCTGTTCGGCCTGTTCGTGACGCAGGGCCTGGAAGATCCCTCGCACAACATCGCCTACCTGCTGCAGGGCGGCTTAGGGATGCCCAGCCGCGACTACTACCTCAAGGATGACGCGGAAATGGCCGGTTTCCGCGCCAAGTACAAGGCCTACATCGGCGCCACCCTGCAGCGCGCCGGCATGGCCGATGCGCAGGCCAAGGCCGACGCCATCTTCGGACTGGAGATGAAGATCGCCAAGGCCCAGGCGAGCCTGGTCGAGAGCGAGGACGTGCACAAGGCGAACAACCCGTGGCCGACCAGCGCCTACGCGCAGAAGGCGCCGGGCATGGACTGGAACGCCTATTTCGAGGCCGCCGGCCTGGCTGGACAGCCGGTAATCGACGCCTGGCAGCCCGAGGCGATCAAGGGCCTATCCGCGCTGGTCGCCAGCGAACCGATCGAGACCTGGAAGGACTACCTCGCCTTCCACACCATCAACGACAGCGCCGGCCTGCTGCCCAAGGCCTATGCCGACGCCAGCTTCGAGTTCTACGGCCACACCCTGACCGGCACCCCCAAGCAGCGCGACCGCTGGAAGCGGGCGATCAGCGCGGTCAACAACGACCTCGGCGACGCGGTGGGCCAGATCTACGTCAAGCAATATTTCCCGCCGGCGTCCAAGGCGCAGGTCCAGGACATGGTCAAGAACATCCTGGCCGCGTTCGACGAGCGCGTCGGCCAGCTCGACTGGATGACCGAGGCCACCAAGCAGAAGGCCAAGGCCAAGATCGAATCGCTCAAGGTCGGCGTGGGTTACCCGGAGACCTGGCGTGACTACGGCGCGCTGGCGATCAAGCCGGATGACGCGCTGGGCAACCACCTGCGCGCGGTCGAGCAGGAATACCGCCACCAGAAGGCCAAGCTCGGCCAGCCGGTCGACCGCGGCGAATGGTGGATGACCCCGCAGACCGTCAACGCGGTCAACCTGCCGCTGCAGAACGCGCTGAACTTCCCCGCAGCGATCCTGGAAGCGCCGTTCTTCGACCCGAAGGCCGACGCGGCCGCCAACTACGGCTCGATCGGCGCGGTGATCGGCCACGAAATCAGCCACAGCTTCGACAACACCGGCGCCGAGTTCGACGCGCAGGGCCGCCTGGCCAACTGGTGGACGCCCGAGGACCTGGCCCACTTCAAGGCCGCCGGGCAGAAGCTGGTCGAGCAGTACGACGCCTATGAGCCGCTGCCCGGGCTGCACATCAACGGCCAGCAGACGCTGGGCGAGAACATCGCCGACGTGTCGGGCCTGACCGCGGCCTGGATCGCCTACCACAAGTCGCTCGGTGGCAAGCCGGCTCCGGTGATCCAGGGCCTGACCGGCGACCAGCGCTTCTTCCTGGCCTTCGCGCAGTCCTGGCGCAGCAAGACCCGCGACGCGGCGCTGCGCCAGCAGATCATCACCGACGGCCACGCCCCGGGACGCTACCGCGCGCAGACCGTGCGCAACATCGATGCCTGGTACAAGGCCTTCGATCCGAAGCCCGGGCAGAAGCTCTACCTCGATCCGAAGGACCGCGTGCACATCTGGTAATTGCCACCCGAATCCTTCCCCCGTTCACGGGGGAAGGTGCCCGAAGGGCGGATGGGAGAGGCCTTGCGAAAGGCCGCCCAAACCGGTGCGACAGGCAACAAAAAGGCCCCGATCGGGCCTCTCTGCTTTGCCGGTGCATCCAGTCCGATGCTTACCAGGTACGTACGCTGGCCACGCCAGCGGTGAAGCTCTGCATGTCCGACTGGTAGCGGAACAGGCGGCCCAGGTCGAACTCGACCGACTGGCCCGGCGCGATGTTGGCGGTGCCGGCCGGCCAGCCCTTCTTGCTTGCCAGCACGTTGCCGCTGGAGTCCTTCGCTTCGATGGTGATCTGCGCGGCTGCGGGCTCGGCGCAATGGTTGACCAGTTGGCCCTTGAGGCTCAGGCGGCCGCTGCTGGCGGCGATCTTGAAGTCCTGCACGGCGAAGTCGCTGGGCGAGCAGGCGGCGTGCGCGGCCATCGGCGCGAGCAGGAACAGGGCGGAGGCGAGCAGGATTTTCATGGCGGATTCCGTTGCGTTAGGGATGTCGATAGGAGGCGACAACCCAGGAATCGGCCGCTCGAAGGAAATCTTTAGCCCGGGTCAGGGGCCGGCGTCCCGGCCTGTTCCGCGTGCTCCAGGAACCACAGCCCGGCGAACAGCTTGGGGTCGACCGAATAGCCCTCGGCCGCGCGGGCGAACAGCCAGGCGCCGGCCTCCCGCCGGGGCACCTCGTGCACCACGATGTTCTCCGTTTCGTCGCCGCCGCCATTGCCGACCCGGACCAGGTCGTGGGCGCGCACGAAGGCGATCATCTCGGTGCTCATGCCCGAGGAGGAGGGGCCCTCGTGGATGAAATCCACCCGTCCGCAGCGGTAGCCGGTCTCCTCCTCCAGTTCCCGCGTGGCGGCCAGCAGCGCGCTCTCGTCGAGCTGGTCGGCGAGGTCGCCGACCAGGCCTGCCGGCATCTCGATGGTCTGCCTGAGGATCGACACCCGGTACTGCTCGACGAACAGCACGCAATCGTCCGGCGTCACCGCCACGATGATCACCGCGCCACCGGGGTTGTTGCGCTCGGCATACTCCCAGCGTCCGCGCTTGCGCAGGCTGAGCCAGCGGCCCTCGCAGAGGGTTTCCACGGGGGCGTGGGCGTCGGGCGGAAGCGGGGAGGTGGAATTCATCCGGCCATGGTGCCGTGCGCCGCGACGGCGCTCAACCGGCGGCAGTTCAGCCTTCGAGTACCGCGCGCAGCCGGCTGCGCGTCAGCGGTCCGAAGCGGAGCTGCTCGCACAGCGCCTCCAACTGCCCGCTGCCGGCCTGGCGGCGAAGCGCATCGGCGGTGGGCGCCACCGGTGCGTCCAGCGCGATGCGGGTCAGCCGGCGGTACAGCAGGGCCATCTCGGCGTGCTCGCGCAGGCGCGCGGCGCAGGCCGCGGCGCCGCGGAGGCGCAGGAAGGCCACTTCCTCGACCCGCTCCAGCAGCGCGTCCAGGCTGCCGAAATGGGCGAGCAGGGCGGCTGCGGTCTTGGCGCCGATGCCCGGCACGCCGGGGATGTTGTCCACCGCGTCGCCGCACAGCGCCAGGTAGTCGGCGACCTGGTGCGGATGCACGCCCAGCTTTTCGTGCACGCCGGCCGGTCCCCAGCGCACGTTGCGGGCGAAGTCCCATTGTTCGTCGCGCTCGCCGAGCAGTTGGCCGAAGTCCTTGTCGGCCGAAACGATCACGCTGTCCAGGCCGTGCCCGCGCAGGCTCCACAGCGCGCTGCCGATCAGGTCGTCGGCCTCGTAGCTGTGGTCGATCATGACGGTCACGCCCACCGCCGCGGTGATCGCGCGGCACAGCACGAACTGGCGCTCCAGGTCCGGCGGCGGCAGCTCGCGGTTGGCCTTGTAGGCCGGATAGATGGCGTTGCGGAAGGAGCTGGTCAGCGAGGCGTCGAAGGCCACGGCCAGGTGCGCGGCGCGGGTCTTCTCCAGCAGTTCGCAGAGGAAGCGGGTGTAGCCGTGCACCGCGTTGACCGGGTGGCCGTCGGCGTCGTGGAACTGGTTGGGCATCGAATGCCAGGCGCGGAA
The DNA here is from genome assembly GCF_049727805.1 of Frateuria sp. YIM B11624. NCBI lineage: Bacteria > Pseudomonadati > Pseudomonadota > Gammaproteobacteria > Lysobacterales > Rhodanobacteraceae > Frateuria > Frateuria sp. YIM B11624. The sequence goes on along the minus strand of NZ_JBCNYA010000014.1, from coordinate 49,498 downwards.
GACGTACAGGCTGCCGTCGACCAGGTGGACGGCGTCGGTCCTGGCGGTCACGGCGTCCACGTGGAGAACACCTCTTCCACCGCCGGCCGCTCGCGGTCGGGCACGTCGATCTGCGGCGTGCCGATGTGCACGAAGCCGATCACCCGCTCGTTGCCGGCCAGGCGCAGCAGCGCGGCCACGTCGGCGTCGTAGGCGGCCCAGCCGGTCAGCCATTGCGCGCCGTAGCCCAGCGCGTGCGCGCCCAGCAGCAGGTTGTAGGCCACGCAGCCGGCGGCTACCTCCTGCTCGATCGGCGGCACCTTGCTGTCCGCTGCTACCCGCGCGACCACCACCAGCACCAGCGGGGCGAAGGTGTAGCGGGTGCGTTCCTTCTCGCGCTTGGCCTTGGACAGGGCGGGATTGCGCGCGGCGATCGCCGCCAGGCGCTCGCCGAAGGCCTGCTTGGCTTCGCCGCGCAGTTCGATCAGCCGGAACGGCACCAGCTTGCCGTGATCGGGCACGCGCACCGCCGCCTCAAGCAGCGCACGCAGCTCGGCGCCTTCCGGCCCGGGCGCGCCGAGCTGGCGCGAGGGAACCGAGTGGCGTTGCATCAGCAGGTCGAGCGGAGGGGACATGGGCGAGGTGCTGCAGGCGGGTCGCCCATGATAGCCGGCGGGGTAATCCGGCGTAGGGTGGGCTTCGGCCTACCGCTCTCCAATGTGCAAGTAAGGGAAAGCGGTGGGCTGAAGCCCACCCTACGTTTCGCGGCCGGGCAGGCGGAACGAGCCGGGCAGCAGCGCGCCGACGGTGGTTTCCTCCAGCGCGCCGGCGAGATTGCCCAGCAGCACCGGCATGGCTTCGTCGCACAGCTCCGCCATCACCTGGCGGCAGGCGCCGCAGGGACTGACCGGCCCGGGGGTGTCGGCGATCACCGCCAGCTGCACGAAATCGCGTGGCTGGCAGCCCGCCGCCACCGCGCTGAACAGCGCCGTGCGCTCGGCGCAGTTGCACAGGCCGTAGGCGGCGTTCTCCACGTTGCAGCCGGCGAAGGTGCGGCCGTCGCGGGTGCGTACCGCGGCACCGACCTGGAATTTCGAATAGGGCGCGTAGGCCTGGTCGCGCGCCTCGCGGGCCACGAGCATCAGCGGATCGGCGACGGGCAGGGGCATCGGTGTGGACAAAAGGGATCTCCCTTGCAAAGACCCCGTATGCGCCAGCCTTGGCGCTGCCGGTGGGCCAGTCTACTGCGGCCGGCAAGGCGCGGGTCAAGCGGGCACGTGCTTGCGGCCGCGGCCGTTGGGCTAGGATGGGACGTCCGCTCGGAAGGGGAGCCGCATGACGATCACCGTGGTTGCGTTGCGCGAGTCGGCCGCCGGGGAACGGCGGGTGGCGATCACGCCCGAAGTGGCCAGGAAGCTGCACGGCAAGGGCGTGCGCGTACTGCTGGAACATGGCGCAGGCGAGGCGGCCGGGTTTCCCGATGCAGCCTATGCCGATACGGAATTCGCCGACGCGCCGCAGATGCTGGCGCAGGCCGACCTGCTCGCCTGCGTGCTGCCGCCCACCGATGCGGTGTTCGGACAGTTGCGCGAGGGCGCCATGGTCGTGGGCCAGTTGCGCCCGCACGGCGCGGCCGCGCGCATCGTGGCGCTGGGCAAGCACCGGCTCACCGCCTTTGCGCTGGAACTGCTGCCGCGCACCACGCGCGCCCAGGCGATGGACGTGCTCAGCTCGCAGGCCGCGGTGGCCGGCTATCGAGCGATGCTGATCGCCGCCGAAGCCTGCCCGAAATTCTTTCCCATGCTGACTACCGCCGCCGGCACCATCCGTCCCTCGCGGGTGCTGGTGATCGGCGCGGGCGTCGCGGGCCTGCAGGCGATCGCCACCGCGCGCCGGCTCGGCGCGCAGACCGAAGGCTACGACGTGCGTCCGGAAACGCGCGAACAGATCGAGTCGCTGGGCGCGAAGTTCCTCGACCTCGGCGTGAGCGCCGCCGGCAGCGGCGGCTACGCGCGAGAGCTTTCCGCCGAGGAGCGCGCCGCCCAGCAGCAGGCGCTGGCCGATCACCTGAAGGCGGTCGACGTGGTCGTGACCACCGCCGCGGTGCCCGGCCGCCCGGCGCCGAAGATCCTCACGGCGGCGATGGTCGAGGGCATGAAACCCGGCGCGCTGATCGTGGACCTCGCCGCCGAGGGCGGCGGCAACTGCGAGCTGACCCGGCCGGGCGAACGCGTGGAGCATGCAGGCGTGGCGATCCTCGGGCCGCTGAACCTGCCCGCCGGGGCGCCGCTGCACGCGTCGGAGATGTATGCGCGCAACGTCTACAACTTCGTGGAACTGCTGCTGCGCGATGGCGAGCTGGTGCCGGACTTCGACGACGAACTGGTGGCGCGCACCTGCCTGAGCCATGGTGGCGAGCCGCATTTCCAGGGATAGCTGCCCGTTCTTCTCTCTCCGCCGGGGAGGCGTGAGGCGGGTTGGGCAACAAGTTCGGTCGCGCGACGCCTTGATGTTGGACTGTCGCTAGAGTGGCTCCTCACCCCAGCCCTCTCCCCGGAGGGGAGAGGGAGTGGCAGCGCGGCAAGGGGATGGCCCTCCGCTCAGTGACCCGGAGGCGGGGGTGGCGGGGGAGCACCCGGTGGCGGGCGGTCCAATCCCCGCAGCCGTTGCTCGATCGTCTGCGAGCGCCATTGCTGCAGCAGCCGCTCGCGCTGGTCCGGCGGCATGTGCTGGAAGCGCTCGTACGCTTCGTGCAGGCGTTCGCGCTGTTGCGGCGGCAGGCGGTGGAACTTGTGCATGTTCTCGCGGGCACGCTGGCGCTCCTCGGGCGTCATCTGCTGCCAGCGCGCGATGCGCTGGCGGATCTCCTCGCGCCGGTCCGGCGGCAGGGTGACCCAGTGCTCGGCACGCTTGAGCATGTGCGCCTGCTTGCGCGGCGGCAGGGTGTTCCAGTGGTCGCGCAGGGGCGCGAGAACCTCCTGCTGGGCCGGATCCAGGCTCTGCCAGGGACGCGGCGCCGAAGGCGCGGAGGCGGGCGGGGGCGGCGGCGCATCCTGCGCATGCAGCGGCGCCAGGCCGGCCAGGGCGAGCAGCAACGGAAGCAGTGCGAAGCGGTTCATCGGTCAGTGTCGCGCCTTGACGCGGTCGTTGGCGGCCAGCCAGCCGTAGAAGTCGAGGTTCTGGTAAAGCTGCGGGTCGGCGCTGTCGGCATCCGGCGGCAGGTCGCCGTCCGCGTCCGTCGTGGGCACCGCCGAGGCGGCGCGCGGGGGCGCGTGGTCGGCGTGGCGCAGCGGCTGCCAGATCATCAGCGAGGCCAGTGCGAGCACGGCGAAGGCGCCAGCCGGCAGTAGCAGGCGCGAGGCCAGCCGCGACGGTGCCGCATGCGCGGCCTCGAGCGCCTGGCGGCGCGCGGCGCGCAGGCGGCCGGCGGTGGCCGGGTCGACGTGCCGGCTCGCTTCCAGGTAGAGCGCGCGGGCACGGCGGGCGAGCCGTTCGGAATCGTGCCGGTCAAGGCCGCGCCGATCGAGGTTGCGACCGTCGGTATCGAGCTTGTCAGGATCGGGCGTCATCGCCAGTCCTCCAGTTGGTCGCGCAGATGGTGCATGGCGCGCGACAGATGGGTTTTCACGCTGCCTTCGGAGCAGCCCATGGCCTGGGCGGTCTGCGCCACGTCCAGGCCTTCGAGCATGCGCAGCAGGAACGCTTCGCGCTGGCGCTGCGGCAGGCGCTGCACCGCGGCGGTGAGGTCCGACCACGACTGCGAGTCGTGCAGCCGTTGCAGTGGTCCGGGTGCGTTGTCCGGCGGTTCCCAGGCCGGCAGGTCCTCGCCGTCCTCGTCGCGCCCGCCGAGCCAGCCGACCACGATCGAGCGCACCTTGCGGCGGCGCTGCAGGTCGACGATGCGCCGGCGCAGGATGCCCCAGAACAGCGGCGTCCATTCCTGCGCGGGCTTCTCGCGGTAATGCCTGACCAGCCGCAGCATGGCGTCCTGCACCGCGTCCATCGCGTCCTCGCGGTGGCCCAGCTGCAGCTCGGCCAGGCGGAAGGCGCGGCGCTCCACGTCGGCCAGGAAGGCATCCAGCGAGGCCGGAACGGCGCGCGCGCCCGCCGCCAGCAGCTCGCTGTCGAGGGTACCGGCAAGGCTGTTCATGGCGTCGCGGTCCGCGTCATCGGCGCTCGGTCCCGGTTTCGGTTCGGTCGGGTGCTTCAACGCGACAGGCTCGCACGGGTTGACGCGCAACCGTATGATGCGGGTACCGCTCGACCGGATGCGCGGACAGGGGAAGGGGTCATGCTCGACGGGTTCCTGGCGCTGTATGTCTTCATGCTCGCGGCCTTCACCGGTTACGAGATCATCGCGCGGGTGCCGGTGATCCTGCACACGCCGCTGATGTCCGGTTCCAACTTCATTCACGGCATCGTACTGGTCGGCGCCATGATCGCGCTGGGTCATGCGCAGACGCCGCTGGAAATCGGTATCGGCTTTCTCGGCGTGCTGCTGGGCGCCGGCAATGCGGCAGGCGGCTACGTGGTGACCGAGCGCATGCTGGAGATGTTCAAGTCCAGCCGTCCGGGCCGCGGGGAGCCACGCTGATGGCCTGGCTGCCGGGGGCGATCAAGGCCTGCTATTTCCTCGCCGCATTGCTGTTCATCCTGGGCCTCAAGCGCATGAGTTCCCCGCGCAGCGCGCGCGGCGGCATCGTGTGGGCGGGCGTGGGCATGGCGCTGGCGGTCGCCGCCACCTTCGCGCTGCCCGGGCTGGCTCATCGCGGGCTGATCCTGGCCGCGGTGCTGATCGGCACGGCGGCCGCATGGTGGTCGGGACGCCGCGTGGCGATGACCGCGATGCCGCAGATGGTGGCGCTCTACAACGGCATGGGCGGCGGCGCAGCGGCGGCGATCGGCGCGGCCGAGCTGGTGGGGTTCGCCGGCTCCGCGGTCACCTTGCTCGACGGCGGCAGCTTCACCGCCGACGGCCAGGCGCCGGGCAGCGCGCAACTCGCGCTGGCGGTGCTGGGGGCGTTGATCGGCGCGGTGAGCTTCTCCGGTTCGCTGGTCGCCTTCGCCAAGCTGCAGGGCTGGCTGGACCGGCGCTTCATCTTTCCCGGCCAGCGCATGGTCAACCTGCTGGTGCTCGCGGCCGCCATCGTGCTCGGCGCCATGCTGGTGGGCGGCATGCTCACGATGCCGCTGGTCGCCGGCTTCTTCGCGCTGGCGCTGCTGTTCGGGCTGATGATGACGCTGCCCATCGGCGGCGCGGACATGCCGGTGGTGATCTCGCTGTACAACGCCTTCACCGGACTGGCGGTGGCGTTCGAGGGTTTCGTGCTGGGCAACGAGGCGATGATCATCGCCGGCACCGTGGTCGGTGCCGCCGGCACCCTGCTCACGCAGTTGATGGCCAAGGCGATGAACCGCTCGCTCGGCAACGTGCTGTTCGGCAGCTTCGGTGCTTCGGCGGGCGCGGCGCAGGCGATCGCCGGTGCGCAGAAGCCGGTCGAGGCGTCGGACGCGGCGGTGATGATGGCCTATGCCGAGCGCGTGGTGATCGTGCCGGGCTATGGCATGGCGGTGGCGCAGGCGCAGCACAAGGTGTGGGAGTTCGCGCGGCTGCTGATCGAGCGCGGGGTGAAAGTGAAGTTCGCCATCCATCCGGTGGCCGGCCGCATGCCGGGGCACATGAACGTGCTGCTTGCCGAGGCGGGCGTGCCTTACGACCTGATCGCCGACATGGACGAGATCAACCCGGAGTTCCCGAGCACCGACGTGGCGCTGGTGATCGGCGCCAACGATGTCGTGAACCCGCTGGCCAAGACCGACCCGGCCTCGCCGATCTACGGCATGCCGATCCTGGACGTGGCGGCGGCGAAGAACGTCATCGTGGTCAAGCGCGGCAAGGGCACCGGCTTCGCCGGCATCGAGAACGCGCTGTTCTACGCCGACAATGCACGCATGCTGTACGGCGACGGCCAGGCGGTGGCCAGCGAGCTGGTCGCGGCGTTGAAGACGCTGGATGCGTGAGCGGAGGGTGACTGTTGGGTGGGTTTCAGCCCACCATCGAATCGGCCGGACGGTGCTGGTGGGCTGAAGCCCACCTACTCAGATTTGCGTCGGCGGCTGGCCACCCATGCGGCCAGCAGGGCGCCTGCCAGGGTGAGTGCGACATCGACCGGACGCACGGCCAGTTCCGCCAGTGCCAGCAGCATCGACGGTCCGGCCTCGCGCAAGGCATCGAGCAGGCCGATGCCCATGGCGCCGGCGATGCGCGCGGCCGCAGTCAACGCGTCCACGTAGATCGCCGCAAGCACGGTCGCCCCTGCCGCCAGAGCGCCGGCCACACGGCCGGCCGGGCGCACCCAGGCGCGCACGGCCAGCGCCAGCAGCCAGCCCGCGGCCAGCGCCAGCACCGGCAGCGGGCGCTGCAGGGCCATCGTCGGCAGCATCCACACGGCGCCGGCGGCCAGGCCCAGCATGGCGGCGCTGAAGGCGGCGAACAGCAGCGAAATCAGGCGCACGGGCGGGGCCCACGCTGCGGTGGAGGGTCGAAAGGCATGCGGTTCCTGCGGCTCCTGGGCAAACGGGCATGATAGCGCGCGCAGGCGCCCACCCGGCCGCAGGCGCCTGTCCGCTTCCTTGAGATCGGCCGCGCGGACCTGATCTTGATCAGCGGCCGGCGACGCCGGCGCGGCATAATAGAGTGCTTCGCCGCAGCGTCCCCGCGGCTTCGTCGGATGATCGGCAGGATCGGCATGAGTGGTTTCAGTCTGAGCAGCGAACCCTTCACCCTGGAGCGCGATTGCGCGGCGGTGATGGTGCCCCAGGGCGAGAGCGTGATGCTCCCGGCCGGGCAGATCGGCTACATCACCCAGGCGCTGGGCGGCAGCTTCACCGTGTACGTTGAGGGCAACCTGTTCCGCATCGCCGGCAACGACGCCGACGCGCTCGGCAAGGAACCGCCGCCGCCGATCGAACTGGCCGCCGATGCCAGCGACGAGGACGTGGAGAAGCTGGTCTGGCAGCAACTGCGCACCGTGTTCGATCCGGAGATCCCGATCAACGTGGTCGAGCTGGGGCTGGTCTACGACGTGTCGATCGACGCCGCGGAAAACGGTGCGCGCAAGGTCTACGTCAAGCTCACGCTGACCGCCCCCGGCTGCGGCATGGGCGACATCCTGGTCGACGACGTCCGCACCAAGCTCGAGCTGATTCCCACCGTCGCCGAGACGGACGTCGATCTGGTGTTCGATCCGCCGTGGAATCATTCGATGATGTCGGATGCGGCCAAACTGGAAACCGGCATGCTCTAGCCTGAACGCGCGCGACGTCACAAGAAAGCCCGGCCTGGCCGGGCTTTCTTGTGCGTGCGCACACCACACGATCACGTGCCTTGCGCGGCGCAGTGACGCGGTTTTCGCGCGCATCTAACACGAGCCGTCACAGTTCGGAACCCTAGGAAAAATTCACCCTTGCCGCTCCGCAAGTTCCTTCTTATTGTCGACGAATCCGTTGGCGGGGAGGTTGACGGATGGTCCTGCAGCGACGCCAGGGGTTACGCGTCGCACTCGCATGAATGAGTCCGCGTGCTGCTCCCCTCACGGAGGAAAAGGGGAGGGAGATGGCGCGAACGGGATGCAGCCAGGACCGTTGGCAAAACCAAGGTGCCGTGCCTGACACGGCGAATTCACGCATGGGGTCCACGCGACCGCATCAGGGTCGTTCGCCCCGAATTTCTCTCTTCATGGAGTACCTGAAATGCCTAGCAATATCCGTCTCAAGCTCCTGGTTGCCGCCATCGGCATGGCCTGCGCCTCGGCCGCCGTGGCAGCGAACAGCGAGCACGTGAACGCGCAGAACCTTGGCGCGGTGCCGGCCGGCAGCCTCGCGGCGCGCCTGAACCTGGGCGCGGACATGTCCCTGTCCGCACGCAGCACGGCGCACCTGCCCAATGGCAAGCAGGTCGTGCGCCAGCAGCAGATGTACCGCGGCGTGCCGGTCTACGGCCGCAGTGTCGCGGTGGTGCAGGACGTGCACGGCAACGTGCTGCACGCCACCGGCGAAGTGATGAAGCTGCCGGCCAACCTGGCCGCGCCGCTGTCGGTCACGCCGAAGCTGAGCGCAGCCCAGGCCATCGCCAAGCTGCAGGCGCATGCGCACACCACGCTTCAGGCTGGTGCCGCGATCAGCAACAAGAAGGCCGACCTGTTCGTCTATCCGCAGGAGAACGGCTCGCCGCGCCTGGTCTATCGCACTTCCTACTTCGTCGGCGGGCAGCATCCGAGCCGCCCGACCGCGATCGTCGACGCGCACACCGGCGAAGTGGTCAAGAGCTGGGAAGGCCTGACCGACGCCACCGCCAACGGCCCCGGCGGCAACCAGAAGACCGGCGAGTATTACTACGGCACCGACTACGCCGCGCTGCAGGTCACCCAGTCGGGCAGCACCTGCTACCTGCAGAACACCAATGTGGTGACCTACAACCTCAACCACGGGACGAGCGGCGGCACGCTGGTCAACTTCACCTGCCCGACCAGCAACACCGACCCGATCAACGGCGCCTACTCGCCGGTCAACGACGCGCACCACTTCGGCGGCGTCGTGCACGACATGTACGTCGCCTACACCGGCGCGCCGCCGCTGAACATGCAGCTGCGCATGAACGTGCACTACAGCAGCAATTACGAGAATGCGTTCTGGAACGGCTCGTCGATGAACTTCGGCGACGGCGCCAGCACGTTCTATCCGCTGGTGTCGCTGGACGTGACCAGCCACGAGATCAGCCACGGCTACACCGAGCAGAACTCCGGCCTGGAATACAGCGGCCAGTCCGGCGGCATGAACGAGGCCTATTCGGACATCGCCGGCGAAGCGGCCGAGTTCTATGACCGCGGCACGGCGGATTTCCTGGTCGGCGCGGACATCGTCAAGGCCAGCGCCGGCATCGGCGACGCGCTGCGCTACATGTGCAACCCGCCGCAGGACGGCGGCTCGATCGACAACGCGGCCGACTACTACAACGGCCTGGACGTGCATTACTCCTCGGGCGTGTACAACAAGGCATTTTGCCTGCTGGCCAAGACCAGCGGCTGGGACGTGAAAAAGGCCTTCCAGGTGTTCCAGCTGGCCAACAAGTCGTACTGGGGCGCCACCACCAACTTCAACGACGGCGCCTGCGGCGTCGAGTCGGCGGCCGACGACCTGGGTTACACGAAGAACGACGTGATCACCGCCTTCAACGGCGTGGGCGTGACCTGCCCGGGCAGCGGTGGCGGCGGCGGTGGCGGCACGACCGCCCTGAGCAACGGCGTGCCGGTCAGCGGCGTTTCCGGCGCGGCTGGTGCGGACAACAACTTCAGCATCCAGGTGCCGGCTGGCGCGAGCAACCTGGTGATGTCGATTTCGGGCGGCAGCGGCGATGCCGACCTGTACACCAAGTTCGGCACGATGCCGACCACCAGCAGCTACGACTGCCGTCCATACCTCAACGGCAACAACGAGAGCTGCACCGTCTCCGCGCCGCAGGCGGGCACCTACTACATCAAGGTGCACGGCTACTCGTCGTACTCCAGCGTCACCGTGAAGGCGTCCTACACCACGGGCGGCGGCGGTGGCGGCGGCACCGATTCGGTGCCCCTGCCGACCGTGAGCACCGGCAACTGGTCGGCTACCTACACCGAAACGGTGCAGGCCGGGCACACGGCGAAGTTTGCGATCTCCGGCGGTACCGGTGACGCGGACCTGTACGTGCGGGCTGGCGCTGCGCCGACCACCACCGCCTACAACTGCCGCCCGTACCTGACCGGCAACAACGAGAGCTGCACCTTCACACCGTCGACGACCACCACCTACTACATCCGGGTGCGTGCGTATCAGACGTTCTCCGGCGTGACCTTGACCGAAACGCTGAACTGAGGTCGGCCTCGCGACTGCGCCCGGCAACCGGCGCAGTCGCCTGGCAGTTCCAGGGAGAACCCCGGCTTCGGCCGGGGTTCTTTTTTTTGCAGGTCAGTACCGGCTTGGGTCACGGTCCGATGGTGCTTCGGCCCTGGCAGTTTGCCGCCGACCGTGTGTCATTCACCCTCGGATGGAGAAGAATTTTTCCTACGCGGAAGCATGCCGGGAATATGCGCATTAACCTGCGATTGAATGAAAAATAAATCGAAAGATAATGCGACAATAAATCGCGTACATAAGCCGCAACTCGGGTATTTTTCCTATTGACCGGTTATTTTCCGAAGGCCTAATTTCGATCCGGTCCGGTCGCCACGGCAGGCGGCCGGCATCCGCCGGCGGCACCCGCACCAAAAGACGGGGAGCCACCTTCAAGACCGCAGCGCGACGCCGCCAGGGAAAGGGGGGAGGGCGTCCGTTCGAGGGGCGGGATCGCTGCAAAACCAACCAGGCGCCGCACGCGTGCGGCATATGCGCATGGGGTCGACCGACCGCATCGGTGTCGCTCGGCCCGGAAAAAGACAGGAGTTCGACATGGCAACAGATGTTCGTATCAAGCTGCTGGCGGCTGCGCTGGGCATGGCGGTCGCCGGTTCGGCCGCCGCCGTCACCCAGCCGGCGATGATCGCGCTCGGCCACGCCCCGCAGCTGCACCGCGACGAGGCGATCGTGGGACAGCTCCCGGCCTCGCAGCCGCTGCACGTCGAGGTGGCGCTGAAGCTGCGCAACCAGGCCCAACTGCACCAGTTCATCGCGGCGGCCCATTCGCCCGACCTGCTGGCCGCGCCGACCCACATGACGCCGCAGCAGTTCCTTGCCAACCACTCGCCCACGCAGGGCCAGGCCAATGCGGTCGCCAACTACCTGCGCCAGGCCGGCTTCACCAACGTGCGCATCGCGCCGAACCGCATGCTGGTTTCCGCCGACGGCAGCGCCGACGTGGCCGCCGCCGCTTTCGGCACGCAGTTCGCCCAGGTGCGCGACAGGCATGGCCGCGCCGCCTTCATGAACACCAGCGAGCCGCGCGTGCCGGCCGCGATCGCCGACAGCGTGCTGTCGGTGATCGGCCTGCAGAACGTGCACCAGGCGCACACGGTCGTGCAGTTCCACGGCAACGACCTCACCCCGCAGGCGATCACCGGCCACAATCCGACCGAGTTCGCCTCCATCTACGGCGGCGCGGGCGCACCGACCGGCGCGGGCGTCACGGTGGGCATCATCACCCAGGGCAGCCTCAGCCAGACGATCACCGACCTCAACAGGTTCACCTCGAACAACGGCCTGCCGACGGTCACCACGCAGACCATCAACACCAACGGCACCAGCTCGGACACCAGCGGCGTCGGCGAGTGGAACCTGGACAGCCAGGACATCGTCGGCATGGCCGGCGGCCAGGTCGGCAAGCTGGTCTTCTACAACATCCCGACGTTGTCCAACGCCAACCTCACCGCCGACATCAACAAGGTAGTCTCGGACAACACCGCCAAGATCATCAACGTGTCGCTGGGCGAGTGCGAGACCGACGCGCAGGGCGACGGCTCGGCCGCGGCGCAGGACCAGGCCTTCCAGCAGGCGGTTGCGCAGGGCCAGACCTTCTCGATCTCCACCGGCGACAGCGGCGCCGACGAGTGCGGCGACGGCGGCACCACCCCGAGCTGGCCCGCCGCCTCGCAGTACGTGATCGCGGTGGCCGGCACCAAGCTCGACGCCTCCACCACCACCTGGAATGGCGAGACGGTGTGGAACGAACTGGCCGCCAACGAAGGCGCCACCGGCGGCAGCGAGAGCACCTTCGAACCCAAGCCGAGCTGGCAGACGCTGTGGTCGGGCAGCCATCGCGGCGTCGCCGACGTGGCGTTCGACGGCGACCCGGAGTCGGGCGCCAAGGTGATCGTCAACGGCGCGACGCAGCAGATCGGCGGCACCAGCCTGGCGGCTCCGCTGTTCTCCGGTTTCTGGACGCGGGTGCTGGCGGCCAAGGGCACCAGCGTGGGCTTCGCCGGTCCGCTGATCTACCAGTTGCCGGCCTCGGTGTTCCATGACGTCACCTCGGGCAACAACGACGGCGAGACGGCGGGCGCGGGCTACGACCTGGCCAGCGGCCGCGGCAGCATCATGATGGCCAGCGCCATCAATGCCCTGGGCGGTGGCGGCGGCGGGACCAACAACCCGCCCGTGGCCAACTTCGGCGACATCGCCAGCGGCCTGACGGTGAACTTCACCGACAGCTCCACCGACAGCGACGGCACCATCGCCTCGCGCTCCTGGAACTTCGGCGACGGCACCAGCTCGACTGCGACCAACCCGAGCCACACCTACGCGGCGGGCGGCACCTACAACGTCACCCTGACCGTGACCGACAACGACGGCGCCAGCAACAGCAAGACCCAGGCGGTGACCGTCAGCAGCGGCGGTGGCGGCGGCAGCAGCCAGTTGCTGGGCAACACCGGCTTCGAGACCGGTTCGGCCGCACCGTGGAGCGCCAGTTCCGGCGTGATCGACAACAGCAGTGCGGAACCTGCGCACCAGGGTTCGTGGAAGGCCTGGCTGGACGGCTACGGCAGCAGCCATACCGACACGGTCTCGCAGAAGGTCAGCATCCCCAGCGGCAAGACCTCGGCCACGCTGCAGTACTACCTGCACATCGACACGTCCGAGACCACCAGCTCGACCGCGTACGACAAGCTGAGCGTGCAGGTGCTCAACAGTTCGGGCACCGTGCTGGGCACGCTGGCGACCTTCTCCAACCTCAACAAGGTCTCCGGCTATGCCGTGCACACGGCTAACCTGTCCAAGTACATCGGGCAGACGGTGACCCTGCGTTTCCGGGGCACCGAGGACAGCTCGCTGCAGACCTCGTTCGTGCTCGACGACGTGACCCTCACCGTGCAGTGAGGCAAGCGCCGGAACCCTGCAGGGCCAGGGTTCCGGTGCCTGTTTGCCTGGTCTGATCGAAGCGCCCGGCATTGATCGTGCCGGGCGCTTTCGTTTATGCGAAGAAAATGCGTGTCGAAGTAGCCGAATTAATGCGCATGAAATTGCGTTTCTGCACGCTCCATTTACATCGGTAAATGGCCTAACGAACGCAATCACGTTTTGAAAAATTCCTATTGACGCTCCCATGGAGCAAGCCCATGGTCGACCCGCTCCGTCGCACGGAAGTCGACGGACTTCCTGCCGCGGCCCCGCCATCGAAGGGGATGACGGCGCCAGCTATCGGACCGCCACGCAACGCGCCTCCGCAGGGAATCCAGGGGAGAAGGCGCCCGGGCCGACGGCAAGCGGGATCGCTGGCCACCAAGAACCGGAACGGTCGCACCAGCGACACCTACGCATGAGGTCCGTACGGGCCGCATCGGGCCCGTGCGTCTTTGAAAAACCAAAGGGAGATTTGCCATGACCCATGAATTCCGCCTCACCCTGCTGGCCGCCGCGCTTGCCACGGTCGCCGCCACCAACGTCTGCGCCGCCGACGCCCAGGTCACCCTCGCGCACGCGCCACGCCTGCAGCAGGGTGAACGTCTCGTCGGCCCGCTCGCCGCGTCGCAGCCCATGCACGTCGAGGTGGCGCTGAAGCTGCGCAACCAGGCGCAGTTGCACAGCTTTCTGCAGGCGGCACGCTCGCCCAGCCTGCTGATCGCGCAGCGCGCGATGAGCAGCCAGCAGTTCGTCGCCAACCATTCGCCTACGCAGGACCAGGCCAACGCGGTGGCCGACTACCTGCGTCGTGCCGGCTTCTCCAACGTGCGCATTGCGCCGAACCGCCTGCTGGTTTCCGCCGACGGCACCGCCGACGTCGCCACCGCCGCCTTCGGCACGCCCTTCGCCAGCGTGCGCGACAGGCACGGCCGCGCGGCCTACATGAACACCGGCGACGTGCGCATTCCCGCGGCGCTGCGCAGCAGCGTGCTCTCGGTGATCGGCCTGCAGGACGTGCATCGGCCGCACACCTTCGTGAAGGTACGCAGCAGCGGGCTGAGCCCGCAATCGGTGACCGGCCACAACCCGGTCGACTTCTCGGCGATCTACGGCGGCGCCGGCGTGCAGAACGCGGCGGGCGTGACGGTCGGCATCATCACCCAGGGCAAGATCACCCAGACCATCACCGACCTCAACACCTTCACCTCGAACAACGGCCTGCCGGCGGTCACCACGCAGACCATCAACACCAACGGCACCAGTTCGGACACCAGCGGCGTGGTCGAGTGGAACCTGGACAGTCAGGACATCGTCGGCGCCGCCGGCGGCCAGGTCGGCAAGATCATCTTCTACAACATCCCGACGCTGTCCAACGCCAACCTCACCGCCGACATCAACAGGATCGTGTCGGACAACCAGGCCAAGATCATCAACGTCTCGCTGGGCGAGTGCGAGACCTACACCCAGCAGGACGGCTCGGCGGCGGCCGACGACCAGGCGTTCCAGCAGGCGGTCGCGCAAGGCCAGACCTTCTCGGTGTCCTCCGGCGATTCGGGCGCCGACGAGTGCGGCGACGGCGGCACCACGCCCAGCCAGCCGGCCAGCTCGCCCTACGTGGTGGCGGTGGGCGGCACCACGCTCAACACCTCCGGCACCAGCTGGAACGGCGAAACCGTGTGGAGCGGTACCGGCGGCAGCCCGAGCACCTTCGAGCCGCAACCGAGCTGGCAGAACGGCGTGGTGCCGGGCAGCACCCGCGGCGTGCCCGACATCGCTTTCGATGGCGACCCGAACAGCGGCGCGGTGATCGTGGTCAACGGCTCCGGCGAGCAGGTCGGCGGCACCAGCCTGTCGGCGCCGATCTTCGCCGGCGTGTGGGCGCGCATGCTGGCGATCAAGGGCACCGGGCTGGGCTTCGCCGCGCCGTTGATCTACCAGTTGCCCGCGTCGGACTTCCACGACGTGACCTCCGGCAACAACGGCGGCGAGAGCGCGACCGCCGGCTGGGACTTCACCAGCGGCTTCGGCAGCATGATCATCGCCAACGTCGCGAATGACCTCGGCGGTGGCGGTGGCGGCGGCAACACGCCGCCGGTGGCAGGCTTCACCGATTCGGTGAGCGGACTCACGGCGACCTTCACCGACAGTTCCACCGACAGCGACGGCAGCATCGCCTCGCGCTCCTGGAACTTCGGCGACGGCGGCAGTTCGACCGCGACCAACCCGAGCCATACCTACGCGGCGGGCGGCACCTACAACGTCACCCTTACCGTGACCGACAACGACGGCGCCAGCGACAGCGTCACCCACGCGGTGACCGTCAGCGGCGGCGGTGGCGGCGGCAGCCAGTTGCTGGGCAACACCGGTTTCGAGACCGGCTCGGCCGCGCCGTGGAGCGCCAGCGCCGGCGTGATCGACAACAGCAGCGTGGAGCCCGCGCACCAGGGCGCGTGGAAGGCATGGCTGGACGGTTACGGCCAGAGCCACACCGACCGCTTGACGCAGCAGGTGAGCATCCCGGGCGGCCGGACCTCGGCCACGCTGCAGTACTACCTGCACGTCGACACCGACGAGGGCACCTCGACCTACGCCTACGACAAGCTCAAGGTGCAGGTGCTCAGCACGTCGGGCACGGTGCTCCGCACGCTCGCGACGTTCTCCAACCTGAATGCCGCATCGGGCTACGTGGTGCACACGGCCAACCTGTCCCCGTACATCGGGCAGACGGTGAAGATCCGCTTCGTGGGCACCGAGGACTATTCGCTGCAGACCTCGTTCGTGCTCGACGACGTGACGCTGACGGTGCAGTGACGCAAACGACGAGGGCCGCCACCGGGCGGCCCTCGTTTCCACGCACGATCGCTTCAGGCCTGTTCGAAGCGGTTGGCGTCACGGTTCTTGCGCACCTTGGCCGGATCCCACACGCGCCCGTTCATGGTGATGTAGACGCCGTCGGGCAGCGTCTGCACCGCGGCGACCGCGCAGCCGATGTTGAACACCGCGTCGGAACCCTGGAAGCGCGCCGGGTTCAGCGCGCCGGTCAGCACGATCACCTTGCCCGGGATCGAAGCCAGCTCGCGCGCCGTCTCGACCATGGTGTCGGTGCCATGGGTCACCAGCACGTGCCGGTGCGGCTGCGCCTCGATGGTCGAGCGCACCAGCGCGCGGTCCTCGGCGCTCATGTGCAGACTGTCCTTGCGCAGGATCGGGATCACATCGAAGGCGAACGCGACGCCGAGCTGGCTCAGGATCTCGCCGATCTGCGGCGCACCGATCTTGTAGTCCGACTTGTCGTCGAAGTAGATCTTGTCGATGGTGCCGCCGGTGGTGACGATGCTCAGGTGCTGCATGGAGGCTTCTGACGCAGGTAGGGAGAGCGATAGTCTAACGGCTCGGGTGATCGGCGCGGCGGCC
The DNA here is from genome assembly GCF_049727805.1 of Frateuria sp. YIM B11624. Taxonomy (NCBI): domain Bacteria; kingdom Pseudomonadati; phylum Pseudomonadota; class Gammaproteobacteria; order Lysobacterales; family Rhodanobacteraceae; genus Frateuria; species Frateuria sp. YIM B11624. Next base: position 33,238 of record NZ_JBCNYA010000014.1, on the reverse strand, counting down.
TTGCGCGATCGGCCGTCCGCCCGGACTCACAGCAACAGGTGGGTGTCGGCCGTGTCCGCACGCACCAGCCGATCCAGCCCCCGCGCCACAAAGCGTCGCAGCGCCGCACCGGGGCGCATGTCGCAGCGCCCGCGGGCGAAGGTCGACTGGCGCGCGAGCAGCGCGGCGGCGGCGCAACGCGCCAGCGTGATGGCCAGGCCGCGGGCGGAGGCTTCCAGTGCCGCGCGCTCGCCGCCCGATGCCTGCGCCTGCCGTGCGGCGGCGTCGAACGCGGCGATGATCGGCGCCACCGCTTCGGGTTCGTGGCTGCCGGCCACCCAGCCGTCGATCGCCGTGCGCAGCGCGGTCAGACCCTCGCCCAGCGTGCGCAGGCTGTCCAGCGCCAGCACGTTGGTGGTGCCCTCCCAGATCGCGTAGACCTGCGCGTCGCGCAGCAACTGCGGCAGGCCGGTGTCCTCGATGTAACCGGCCCCGCCGAAGCACTCCAGCGCCTCCGAGCACAGCGCCACCGCGGCCTTGCCGGTCCACAGCTTGGCCAGCGGCGTGAGCAGGCGCAGCAGCGCGGGCTCGTGCGGCGCGGCCCCGCCCTGTTCCACGCGGCCGAGCAATTGCACCACTTCGAAGGCGAGCGCGAACGCGCCCTCGAACTCCGCGCGCATGTCGGCCAGCGTCTGCGCATGCAGCGGCTGCTCGATCAGCGGGCGGCCGAAAACTTCACGGCGCGCCGCGTAGTCGCAGGCCAGCGCCAGCGCGCGGGCCATGCTCGCCACCGCACAGACGGCGTTCCAGGTGCGCGTGACGTTGAGCATCGGCGCGACCTGCCGCACGCCGTGGGCCAGTTCGCCCAGCGGCCAGGCGGGCAGGCCATCCAGGTGGATCTCGGCGGTGGGCAGTTCGCGGGTGCCCAGCTTGTCCTTGAGGCGATCGATGACTAGTTCCGGCTTGCGCGCGGCGCCGTCCATGGTCTCGACGTAGAACAGCGCCAGCGCACCCGTCCCGTCGCCCGCGCCCTCCGGGCGCGCCAGCGCGAGCGCCGCCTCGCCCACCACCGCCGAGCTGAACCACTTGCGCCCATGCAGCCGCCACTGGCCGCCTTCGCCGCACCGCGCGACGGTGCCGGTGCGGCCCACGTCGGAACCGCCGGCGGTCTCGGTCATCCATTGCCCGCTCAGCCAGAAGGTGGCCGGGTCGCGGCTGAGGAAATGCGGCAGCGCGCGTTCGGCCAGCGCCTGGTTGCCGGCGGCCTTCAGCGCCGCGATCGCGCCGTCGGTCATCGCCAGCGGGCAGGTGTAGAACTCGCTGGCCAGGTGGTAGAGGTAGACGCGCGCGAACTGCTCCAGCCGCGCGTGCTCGTGCGGCTCCTGGCCGGCGGCGAGGATGCCGTGGCGGGTGGTCAGTTGCGGCCCTTCCTGCCAGGCCTGGGTCAGCTCGATGCGGTCCACGCGGCGGCCCCAGGCATCCCAGCGCGTGAGCACCGGCGTGCGCGGCGTGCTGCGGCGGGCGCGTTCCCAGGCGATCTGCGCGTAGTCGCCCAACGCGTCGAGGTCGGCATCCAGCGCGGGGCGGCGCAAGGGCGGGATCACCCGGTCCAGCAAGGCCAGCAGGGTGCGATCGTTGCGGTAGGGATGGACCAGTTGCGGCGCGGTCTGCAGGAAGTCCATGGCGCGCTCCGTCGGGACGATACGCGCGAGTATAGGGACGGCGTGCGGGGCGGAGCGTGGAGGCGCTTCGGCGCCGGCGCCACGCCCGTGCAGGCGGGGCGGGCGGTTCCCGGGGGACGCTGCCGGACACCCGCGGGCAGTGGACTCAGGCCTGCGGCTTCCTGCGCCTGACTCCCGTCCCCAGCGCAACGATCAGCAACAGCGTCAGACCGATCTCCGCTAGTGCCAGCCACTTCTCGGTGGGCGCGCTCCACGCCTCCGCCACGCCGTGGCAGAAATAGAACAGGCTGAGGATGCCCACCCAAAGCAGCGCACGGCGCAGGTCGGGCAGCGCGGTGAACGGCAGCAGCAGCGGCACCACGGTGACCGCCAGCACCAGCCAGGTCGGCAGATGTTCGGGGCGGGCCAGCCAGCCGTGCCAGACCAGTTGCAAGGCGATCAGCGCGAACCAGGCAACGCGGCCGACGCGGTAGGACAGCGCCACGGGCGTGCTCATGCGTTTGCCGCCAGCTTGCGTGCGGCTTCCGCCAGGCGCCGGCCCAGCGCGCGCGCGAGTTCCCGCTCATGTTCGCTGATCGCGTTGTCGCCCTTGGCACCGGCGACATGGCTGGCGCCGTAGGGCGTGCCGCCGCTGGCGGTGGCGGTCAGCGCCGGCTCGGTATACGGGATGCCCAGCAGCAGCATGCCGTGGTGCAGCAGCGGCAGCGCCATCGTCAGCAGCGTGGATTCCTGGCCGCCGTGCATCGTGCTGGTGGAAGTGAACACCGCCGCGGGCTTGCCGGCCAGCGTGCCGCTCGCCCACTCGGCGCCGGTGGTGTCGAGGAAATGCTTGAGCGGCGCGGCCATGTTGCCGAAGCGCGTGGGACTGCCCATCGCCAGGCCCACGCACTCGGCCAGGTCGGCGCGGGTGACGTACGGCGCGCCTTCGTCCGGCACCGGCGGCTGCGCCGTTTCGGTCACCGGCGCCACCGGCGGCACCTGGCGCAGGCGCGCCTCGAGGCCGGCCTCTTCCACGCCGCGGGCGATCAGCCGCGCGAGCTGGGCGGTATGCCCGCTGCGGCTGTAGTAGAGGACCAGGATCGCGTGTCTGATGGGTTCCGGGGTCATAGGCCTTCGGTTCGGTTGGGCGTTCACCGGCGATCGGGTAGTGTAGCGGCCGCCTCCCGCTTGATGGTGTCGCCCATGGCCTGGCGTTTCGATCGCGACCGCGCCCTCAGCTTCAGCCGCTTCATCTGGCAGCGGTTCATCGACGACAAGTGCTTCGAGACCGCCGGCGCGCTGTCCTACACCACGCTGGTCTCGCTGGTGCCGCTGATGGTGGCGGTGCTGGCGATGCTGTCGGTGTTCCCGGTGTTCCAGAGCGCTCGCGACGTGCTGCTGAACTTCGTGTTCCAGAACTTCCTGCCGACCACGGTGGCGAAGGTGCAGGCCACGCTGCAGACCTTCGCCGCCAACGCCAGCCAGCTCACCGGCATCAGCATCCTGGTGATGCTGTTCAGTGCGCTGTCGATGATGATCAGCATCGAGGACCGGCTCAACCGCATCTTCCGCGTGCACCAGCCGCGCAGCTGGAGCTCGCGGCTGCTGCTGTACTGGGCCGCGTTGACGCTGGGGCCGATCCTGGCGGTCGGCGGCATCGCCGTCACTTCCTACGTCACCGCGATGCCGCTGCTGGCGGGCGCCTATGCACAACTTGGGTTGGGCCAGCGGCTGCTCGGCGTGCTGCCGTTCGTGGTCACCTTCATCACCCTGTGGCTGATGTATGCGGTGGTGCCCAACTGCCGCGTGCGGCGCAGCGATGCGGCGATCGGCGCGCTGCTCGGCGCGGTGCTGTTCGAGATCGCCCGCTGGGGCTTCACGCTGTTCGTCAGCAACGCACAGACTTACCAGCAGATCTACGGCGTGCTGGCGACGATCCCGATCTTCCTGCTGTGGATCTACCTCTCCTGGGTGATCGCGATCCTCGGCGCCTCGGTGGCCGCGTCGCTGTCGGCCTACGAGTACCACGCGCCGGCGCAGACGCTGCCGGAGGGCGCCGAGTTCCTCGGCCTGATGGTGGTGCTGCGCCACTTCGTCGAGGCGCAGCGCCAGGGCTGCAACGTGGACCCGGCCACGATCCGCCTGCAGGAGCCTTACCTGCGCAGCGCCAGCATCGTCAGCTACTTCGACGACCTGCAGCGCGCCGACCTGATCCAGCGCGGCGAAGCGGGCGGCTGGCTGCTGAGTCGCAGCCTCGACAGCACCGACCTGCTGCGGGTGTATCGTCACACCACTTACCGCCTGCCGCTGCGCCCCATGGAAGAGGCACGGGCGCTGGGCATCAACCTGCCGCCGGCGCTGATCGAACTGCTCGGCGAGGTGGCGCGGATGCTCGACGCAACGCTGGGCACGCGACTGGACCACACTTTCCCCGCCACTCCCCCGGCCGACCCGGAGAACCTTTCGGCATGAAGATCCCCTCCCTCGCCCTTGCCGCGTGCCTGCTCGCCGCCGCGGTTCCCGCGCACGCGGCGATGCCCGCGCAGCCGTCGCTGAAGGTGACCACCCTCGACGGCAAGCCATTCGACCTGGCCGCGCAGCGCGGGCACTGGGTGATCGTCAACTTCTGGGCGACCTGGTGCGTGCCGTGCATCAAGGAGATGCCGGACATCTCGCACTTTGTCGCCAGCCACGCCAACGTGCGCGCGATCGGACTGGCCTACGAGGACAGCGACAAGGCCGACATCCAGGCCTTCCTGGCCAAGCACCCGGTCAGCTACCCGATCGCCCAGGTCAGCCTGGACGATGCGCCGAAGGATTTCGACGAACCGCGCGGGCTGCCCACCACCTACCTGGTCGCGCCCGACGGCCACGTGGCCAAGCGTTTCGTCGGCCCGGTGACCGGGCAGTCGCTGGGCGCGGCGATCGGCAAGTGACATGGCAGCCGCGCGCTTCCTCGTCAGCGGCGTGGTGCAGGGCGTGTTCTACCGCGCCAGCACCCGCACGCAGGCGCGGCAACTGGGCCTGACCGGCCACGCCCGCAACCTGGCGGACGGCCGCGTCGAGGTGATCGCGCACGGCGAGCCGGATGCGCTCGATGCGCTGGAGCGCTGGTTGTGGCAAGGCCCGCCGGCGGCCGAAGTGGAAGGTGTCGAACGGGCGCCGTTCGAGGGCGAAGCGGCCCGCTCCTTCACGACCGGATAGGCCCTTCGTAGGGTGGGTTTCAACCCACCACCTTTCGTTTCCGGGTTATCGGACCGGTGGGCTGAAGCCCACCCTTGACCTCAGAAATCCAGGTCGATCGGCGGGCGGCCGATGCGGTGGCGGGTGCCGATGGTCTGCACCACGCGGCGGAAGTCCGCTGCGAAACCGGCGACGTCGAACAGCGGCGACTGCGCGCGAAGGCTCGCCAGGTGCTCGCGGAAGGCCGCGAGTGCGACCGGATTGCGGCCCAGTTGCACGGCCATCGCCACGAAGCCGTCGGCGTCCTCGCTCACCAGTTCGGGCAGGTGCGCGTGGTGCAGCAGGCTGGCGGCGGTGCGTCCGGCGAAGGTCGCGCCGGCGCAGGTCAGCAGCGGGCAGCCGGCCCACAGCGCGTCCGCGGCCGTGGTACGGCCGCTGCGCGGAAGCGTGTCCAGGCACAGATCGACCAGCGCGTAGCGCGCCAGGTACGGCTCGTGCGGCAGTTGCGGAAGGAACACCAGGCGTTCCGCCGCCACCTCCTGTGCAGCGGCCTCGGCACGCAGCCGGTCGTCGGCGCCGCCGGGACCGGCGCGCAGCCACAACACGCTGCCGGCTACCTCGCGCAGCACCTGCATGAAGCGCGCGAAGACTTGCGGACCGATCTGGCCGGTGGCGTTGAAGCAGGCGAAGACCACGCCGGTTTCGGGCAGGCCGCACCCGGCGCGCGTGGGCGCGGGAGGGAGGTCGGCAGGCGCCGCGGCCGGCAGGAAGCAGCGCGGCAGGCGCAGCACCTTCTCGCTGTAGTCGGCGCGATGCGACGGCGGCAACACCACCGTGTCGGCGAGGATGTAATCGATCCACGGCGCGCCGGAGGTACCCGGGTAGGCCAGCCAGCTCACCTGCAGCGGCGCGGGTCGCAGCGCCAGCAGGCCGGCATTGGAGCGCGCGCCGTAGCCGGTGAGGTCGAACAGCACCTCGACGCCCGTCGCGTGGATGGCCTGCGCGCCCTGCGCCGGCGCCAACGCATCGATCGCGTGCAGCGTCGTTGCACCGGCCAATCGCCGACGCACCGGCCCGCCGTCATCCGCGGTGGTGGCGAACAGGTGCACGTCGAGCCCGCCCATGTCCGCAAGCGCCTCGACCAGGCCGGCCACGGCCCGTCCGACCGGATGCTCGCCGAACCCGTTGGACACCAGGCCGACACGGATGGGCGCATCCGGCGCGGGGCGCGGGTAGGTGAACGCAAGCTGCCGGCGCAGCGGCGCCAGGTTCTGTTCGACCGGATGGGTGAAGGTTTCGACCGCCTTGCGTTGCAGCGCGCGGTCGAACGGCTCGACCAGCAGCGCGAACGGCACGATGCCCTGGTGCCCCGCTTCGACGGCTTCGCGCATGCGCGCCGTCAGCGTCGCCTGTTCGCTCCATTCGGCAAGCTGGCGCCGCGTGTAGGCCAGTCGGCTCAACGCGGGACCGGAGCGGGGCGCCAGGCGCAGCGCCCGGGCGTAGGCCGCTGCCGCCTCCTCCAGCCGGCCGGCCTCATCCAGCATGCGCGCGGCCTGGAATGCGTGGCGCGGTTCGTCCGGAGCCAGCCGCTCCGCCTCGAGCCACGCCTGCGCGGCCTCGGCACCGTGTCCCTGGGCATGCAGCACGTGGCCCAGCAGCGCATGGGCCGCATCCAGGCGCGGCGCCAGCTTCAACGCTTCGCGTACGTGCGCGAGCGCCTGCGCGGTGTCGCCGCGTTCCAGCTCGGCCTCCGCCAGGTTCAGGTGCAGTCCCGGATGCGTCGGCGCTGCCCGCAGCGCCTGGGCGAAGGTATCGCGGGCTTCATCGAAACGGGTGGCGGCCATCATCGACACGCCCAGCGCCTGCAGCACCACCGGATGGCCCGGCGCGCGCGCGAGCGCGACCTGCAGGCGCTCGATGGCCGCTTCCGGGCGGCCGTCCTCCAGCGCCACGTTGGCCAGGTTGCACTGCACTTCGATACTGTCGGGTGCGAGCTCCGCGGCGCGGTGCAGGGCGGCCAGCCCTTCCTGGCACCGCCCGAGCTGCAGCAACGCGATGCCATGCAGGCGCGCCAGTTCGCCGGAGCGCGAGAACACCTGCCGCGAACGCGCCGCGAGGGCCTCGGCATCGCCGCTGGCGCGCTGGCGCAACAGGTGCGCCAGCCGCTCGAGCAAGGCGTCCAGCTCGGCGCGCGGGTTCGCGGTCATGCGGCCGGGCCCGTCCTGCCGGCGGGCATCCCCAAGAAAGCTGTTGTCGTCGCCATTGGCTCCCCGAAGCCCGTCACGCTGGCCGGCACTGCCGCTGCGCGCAAGGATGCCATGGCAGGCAGTTCAAGGGAAAAGACGCACTGGCGTGTGCCGCGCGAATCCTGCGGCACTGCGGCTGCTTACGACGCGAGACTCTTCAGCTCGTCCGCCTGGTGCTCGCGGGTGAGCGTGTCGACCAGCTCGTCGAGGTCGCCGGCGAGCACTTCGGGCAGGCGGTACAGGGTGAGGTTGACGCGGTGGTCGGTAATGCGGCCCTGCGGGAAGTTGTAGGTACGGATGCGCTGGCTGCGGTCGCCGGAGCCGACCTGCAGGCGACGCTCCTGCGCCTGCGCGGCGGCCTGCTTGCTTTGCGCCTCGTCGAGCAGGCGCGCCTTCAGCAGCGACAGCGCGCGGGCGCGGTTCTTGTGCTGGCTGCGCTCGTCCTGGCACTCGACCACGATGCCGGTGGGCAGGTGCGTGATGCGGATCGCCGAATCGGTCTTGTTGACGTGCTGGCCGCCGGCGCCGGAGGCACGGAAGGTGTCGGTCTTGAGGTCCGCCGGGTTGATCTCGATGTCCTCGATCTCGTCCATCTCGGGCAGGATCGCCACGGTGGCGGCCGAGGTGTGGATGCGCCCCTGCGATTCGGTTTCCGGCACGCGCTGCACGCGGTGCGTGCCCGATTCGAACTTCAGCCGCGAATAGGCGCCCTTGCCTTCGATGCGCGCCACGATTTCCTTGTAGCCGCCATGCTCGCCCGGGTTCTCGCTGAGCACTTCGACGTGCCAGCGGCGGCGTTCGGCGTAGCGTGCGTACATGCGGAACAGGTCGCCGGCGAACAGCGCCGCCTCGTCGCCGCCGGTGCCCGCGCGCACCTCGAGGAACAGGTTGGCCTCGTCGCGCGGGTCCTTCGGCAGCAGCAGGATCTGCAGTTCGCCGTCGAGCTCCAGCAGGCGCGCTTGCAGCCGCTCGACATCGTCGGCGGCCATCTCGCGCAGTTCCGGGTCGGACAGCATGGCGCGGGTCTCGGCCAGCTCGCGCTCGGCGTCGTCGTGTTCGCGCAGTGCGGCGGCGACCGGTTCGATCTGCGCGTACTCGCGCGAGAGGTCACGGAAGCGGTTGGCATCGGCGAGCACGTCCGGCTGGGCGAGCAGCAGGCCGATTTCCTCGTGGCGCTCGGCGAGGGACTCGAGTTTGCGGCGGATCGATGGGGTCATGGCGGCAAGAGTGGCACGAGGGAGGGGGCCGGCATGCGGCCGGCGGGCGGAGCGGGACGCGGCAGCCAGCCGCCCTCGCTACTCGTCCCTCGGCTCGGACTCGCCGTAAAGCCGCCCGGCCGCGTGCAGCAGGTCCAGGTCGCCGTTCAGTGCCGCCTCGCGCAGGCGCGCGCTGGGGTGGTGCAGCAGCTTGTTGGTCAGCGTGTTGGCGAGGAACGCCAGCGCCTCGTCCGGCGACTTGCCGCGCGCGAGCATCGCCTGCGCCTTGAGCAGCACCTCATCGCGATAGCGCTCGGCGTGCTGGCGCAGGTCGATCGCCGGGTTGCGCAGGGTCAGTGCGCGGCGCCACGCCATGTAGCGGTCCACCTGCAGGTCGATGATGGTCTCGGCCTCGCGCGCCGCGGCTTCACGCGAGCGGCGGTTGTCGTCGATCACCTGCTGCAGGTCGTCGATGCCGTAGAGATAGACGTCTTCCAGTTCGGCCACCGCCGGGTCGATGTCGCGCGGCACCGCGATGTCGACCATGAACATCGGCCTGCGCTTGCGCGCGGCCACCGCCGACTCGACCATCGCGCGGGTCACCACCGGCTGCCGCGCGGCGGTGGAGGAAATCACGATGTCGGCTTCGGCCAGGTGCTGCGGCAGGTCGGCCAGCGCGATCGCGTAGCCACCGTAGCGGCTGGCCAGTTCCTGCGCGTTCTCCAGCGTGCGGTTGGCCACGATCAGGCGGCTGACGCGCTTGTCGACCAGGTGGCGCGCGGCCAGCTCGATGGTGTCGCCGGCGCCGATCAGCAGCACGCAAGCCTGCTTGAGGTCGGTGAACACCTGTTCGGCCAGCCGCACGGCGGTGAATGCCACCGAGACGGTGTGCGCGCCGATGCGGGTGTCGGTGCGCACGCGCTTGGCCACGGCGAAGGTGTGCTGCAGCAGGCGGTCGAGCGGTGCGCCCAGCGCCTGCGCCTCGCGCGCGAGCTGGTAGGCGTCCTTCACCTGGCCCAGGATCTGCGGCTCGCCCAGCACCATCGAGTCCAGCCCGGTGGCGACGCGGAACATGTGGCGCACCGCGGCGTCCTCGTCGTGCCGGTAGAGGAACTCGTCGAGCCTGCCCGGGGTCAAGCGGTGGTGCCGGTTGAGCCAGGCCTGCGGTGCCTGTTCGGCGCCTTCGGCCACGCCGACGTAAAGCTCGGTGCGGTTGCAGGTGGACAGGATCAGCGCTTCTTCCACGCCGGGCTCGGCCTTCAGCTCGCGCAACGCCTCGCCGGCGGCGTCGGTGTCGAACGCCACCTGCTCGCGCAGGCTGACCGGCGCGGTGAGGTGATTGAGCCCGAGGGCGATCAGCGGCATGGCGTGGAATGCGAAATGACGACGGAGGATCCGCGGCGGCGTAGGCTAAGCTTTCGTACCTGCGGCGGGTTTCGATACGCCAGGACGGACAATGGGATGGCAACTAGTGTGCTGAGCGTGAAGGGCAAGTTCAAGCAACTGCGGCATTTTGCAGGCCTGGCCGGCTGCGCGCTGGGCCTGGCCGCATGCGCCAGCCTGCCCGGCGGCAAGGCGGCACTGCCGGCGCCCAAGCAACCGCTGGACCGGCTCACCGTGGTCACCCCGGACGCCGAACATGACCTGCTGGCGCAACTGCTCGCCGGCGAGATGGCGCTGACTCACAACGACCTCAAGGAAGCGTCCACACGCTACGACCGTGCGATGACACTGTCGGACGACCCGAAGGTCGCACAGCGCGCGGTGGAACTGGCCCTGGCGGTGCGCGACCAGGCCGCCGCGCAACGGGCGGTCGACCGCTGGCAGGCGCTCGGCGCCAGCGCGGCGGACCTGGCCCAGGCCCGCGCCGAACTGGCGCTGGCCACCGGCGATACCGCCGGCGCGCGCACGCAACTGGAGCGCCTGGTCGGCAGCGGCGACCCGCACGCGTGGCGGCGCTTCGGCCGCGCACTGATCGGCGCGCGCGACCCGGCGCAGGCCGGCCAGTTGCTGGAAGCCCTGGCGACGCCCGAGCGGCTGCCGGCCGACCCGCAGGCGTGGCTGGCGATGAGCGAACTGGGCGAAAAGCTGGGCCGCACGAAATACGCCACGCGCACCGCCGACGCGGCGGTCGCGCGCTTCCACAGCACCGAGACCTACGTCTGGGCGGCGCAGATGCAGTTCAAAGGCGGCGACCGCAAAGGCGCCACCGACCTGCTCAAGCAGGCGCTGGCCCGCTCGCCCGACAACGTGCAACTGCGCCTGACCTACGCCAGCCTGCTCAGCCAGGGCGGCGACTACAAGGCTGCCGCCCGGCTGCTCGACAAGGGTCCGCAGAGCGCCGAGACCTACGCCCTGCGCGCCGGCCTGGCGGCGCAGGCGCACGACAAGCCGGCGATCGCCAGGTTGTACCGCCAGCTCAAGCAGGCGCCGGCCGACGTGCGCGAGAGCAGCGCCTTCCTGCTCGGCCAGCTTGCCGAAATGCAGGATCGCAACGACGAGGCGCTGGCCTGGTACGACCAGGTCGGCGACGACGACCCGCACGCCTTCGACGCCGACCTGCGCAGCGCGGTGATCCTGCACACGCAGGGCAAGGTCGACGATGCCCATGCGCTGCTCGAGCAGCTGGAAACCGCTTACCTCGACCAGCCCGAGGAACTGCGCCGCGCCTGGCAGGCCGATGCCGAGCTGTACATGCGCGAGCAGCATTACGCGCAGGCGGCCAAGGCCTACGACCACGCCCTGCAGGTGCTTCCGGACGATCCGGGCCTGCTTTACGGCCGCGGCCTGGCATACGCGGAAGCGGGCGCGATCGACCAGGCGGTGGCCGACTTCCGCCACCTGCTCAAGCTCAAGCCCGACGACGTCGACGCCAGCAATGCGCTGGGGTACACGCTGGCCGACGCCGGCCGCGACCTGCCCGAGGCGAAGAAGCTGATCGAGGTGGCGCGCGCGGCCAAGCCGCACGATCCGGCGATCGCCGATTCATGGGGCTGGTTGCAGTACCGCCTGGGCCATCTGGACGAGGCGGCCCGCACCCTGCGCCAGGCCTGGACCGCCGCCAGGGACGCCGACGTCGGCGTGCACCTGGGCGAGGTGCTGTGGAAGCTCGGCAAGCGCCAGGACGCCCAGCACGTGTTCGACCAGGTCCGCCGGCTCGATCCGCGCAATGCCAACCTGCGCGACACCTTGCGGCGGCTCGAGCCATGAAGCGTTTCCTGTGGCTCGGCGCGGCAGCCGGCCTGCTGCTGGCCGCCTGCGCACCGGTGCCGGTGCGCAAGCCCGCCGACGAAGCGGCACTGGCCGCGCAGGCCGCGCGCGAACGGCAACTGGCGGGCGTCGACCAGTGGACGCTGGAAGGCCACCTGGCCGTGTCCGACGGCCATGACGGCGGCAGCGGCAGCCTGCGCTGGACGCAGGACGGCGACCGCTACGACTTCGAACTGCGCGCGCCGATCACCGGCAAGAGCTTCCGCCTGAGCGGCGGGCCCGGCGGCGCGCTGCTGGAAGGCATCGAGGGCGGTCCGTTGCGCGGCCCGGACGCCGAGGCGCTTATGCGCAAGGCGCTGGGCTGGGAAGTGCCGCTGGACGACCTGCGCGCCTGGGTGCTGGGCCTGCGTGCGGCCGGTTCGTCGGCCGAACTGCATTTCGGCGAGCAGCAGTTGCCCTCGCTGCTCGCGCAGGACGGCTGGGCGGTCGACTACCGCGCCTGGGACCTGGCACACCAGCCGCCGCTGCCGCAGAAGGTCTTCGCGAGCCGGCCGCCCTACAAGGTCAAGCTGTCGATCGACAGCTTCCAGCTCGGCGCGGCCCCATGCGCCGGTTGCGGACGCTGAAGCCGTGGCGGTGACGCTCGCGCGCGCCACCGCGGCGCAGGTGCCGGCGCTGTGCGCGATCGAGCGCGCGGCGGTGGAGCTGTTCCGCGGCCACCGCGCCTGGAGCGCCTACATCGCCATGGCGATCCCGCCCGAGCTGCTGGAAGTGGCGATCGCCCGCGGCCTGGTCTGGGTCGCGTTGGAAGACGGTACGCCGGTCGGTTTCGTCTGGCTGGACGACACCATGGGCGAGGGCGCGGTCGATATCGCCGAGATCGACGTGCTGCCGTCGCATGGTCGCCGTGGCATCGGCGGCGCGCTGCTCGAACATGCCTGCGCCTGGGCGCGCGCGGCCGGCTACCGCCGCGTCGGCCTGGGTACGCTGGCCGACGTGCCGTGGAACGCGCCGTTCTACGCGAAGCACGGCTTCGTCGTGGTCGACAAGGGCGACCCGGCGTTCGCCCGCGCTCGCGAGCGCGACCGCGAGAACGGTTTTCCCGACGACCTGCGCGTGTTCATGTCGCGTCCGCTCACGCCGCCAGGGCGCGACGAATGGACCGCCTGGCCCGCGCCGGCCAAGCTCAACCTGTTCCTGCGCATCGTCGGCCGCCGTGACGACGGCTACCACGACCTGCAGACGGTCTTCCGCCTGCTCGACTGGGGCGACGAGCTGCGCCTGCGCGTCCGCGAGGACGGCGCGATCGTGCGCGCGAACGAGATTCCAGGCGTACCGGCCGAGGCCGACCTGGTGGTACGCGCCGCGCGCCTGCTGCAGGCACAGGCCGGCGTGGCGTCGGGCGCCGAGATCACGCTGGACAAGCGCATCCCGATGGGCGGCGGGCTCGGTGGCGGCAGCTCCGACGCGGCCACGGCGCTGGTCGCGCTCAACCACCTGTGGGGCTGCGGCCTCGACGAGGATGCATTGGCCGCCCTGGCGCACCGGCTGGGTGCCGACGTGCCCGTGTTCGTGCGCGGCCGTTCGGCCTGGGCCGAGGGGGTGGGCGAACGGCTCGCGCCGATCGCCTTGCCGCGGCGCTGGTACGTGGTGCTCGATCCGGGCGAGCACGTGCCCACCGCGGCCTTGTTTCAAGCGCCTGAATTGACACGAAATGCCCCGCCGGCGACAATTTCGTCCTTTGCTTCCGGCGAAACGGTCCAGAACGCGTTCGAGCCGGTCGTGCGTGCGCGGCACCCGCGGGTGGCCGCCGCGCTGGACTGGCTCTCGCGCTACGGCCGCGCCCGGCTTTCCGGCAGCGGCGGGTGCGTGTTCCTGGAAACCGCCTCGCTCGCGCAGGCGCGCAAGGTGGTGCGGGAGTGCCCTCCGGCATTCGCGGCGCAACTGGCCGCGGGGGTCGAGGTTTCGCCGCTGCATCGGACCCTGGCGCGTCATCGCGACCGGACCGCGGCGCCGGAGCAACCGTTGCGGGCTTGAAGCAAACGACAGGTGGTCAGGACGACGGCCTGCAAACGAAACACTGGGGCGTCGCCAAGCTGGTTAAGGCACGGGATTTTGATTCCCGCATGCGCAGGTTCGAATCCTGCCGCCCCAGCCACATTGAACCAGCCACATTGAATCGGCCATTCACGAATGGCTCTTTGAGGAATCCAAGTGGACACGTCCACCCCGATGCTCTTCACCGGCAATGCCCACCGCGCCCTGGCCGAGGACGTCGCGCAGCGACTCGGCGTGCCGCTGGGCAAGGCGCTGGTCGGCAAGTTCAGCGACGGCGAAGTGCAGATCGAGATCGAGGAGAACGTCCGCCGCCAGGAAGTGTTCGTGCTGCAGCCGACCGGCGCGCCGAGTGCGGAGAACCTGATCGAGATGCTCGCCCTGGTCGATGCGCTCAAGCGCGCCTCGGCCGCCAGCGTCACCGCGGTGATGCCGTACTTCGGCTACGCCCGGCAGGACCGCCGCCCGCGCTCGGCGCGCGTGCCGATCACCGCCAAGCTCGTGGCCACGCTGATCGGAACCGCCGGCGTGGACCGCGTGCTGACGGTCGACCTGCATGCCGACCAGATCCAGGGTTTCTTCGACATCCCGGTGGACAACGTCTACGCCTCGCCGATCCTGCTGGCGGACATCTGGCGCAACTACTCGATGGACGACCTGATCGTGGTCAGTCCCGACGTCGGCGGCGTGGTGCGCGCCCGCGCGATCGCCAAGCGGCTGGACGACGCGGACCTGGCGATCATCGACAAGCGCCGACCGAAGGCCAACGTCGCCACCGTGATGAACATCATCGGCGAGGTCGACGGCAAGACCTGCGTGCTGGTCGACGACATCGTCGACACCGCCGGCACGCTGTGCGCCGCGGCCGCGGCGCTCAAGGAGCGCGGCGCGCGCAAGGTGGTCGCCTACTGCGTGCACCCGGTGCTCTCGGGCGCGGCGATCGGCAACATCGAGAATTCCCAGCTCGACCAGCTGGTGGTCACCAATACGCTGCCGCTGCGCCCCGAGGCGCAGGGCTGCAGCAAGATCCGCCAGCTCTCGGTCGCCGAGCTGCTGGCCGAAACCATTCGCCGCATCGCCTTCGGCGAGTCGGTGAGTTCGTTGTACGTCGACTGATTTTTCCGACTCTCCTGGTCGCGGGAGAGTCACCCGTCCGCCGCAAGGCGGAACCACGCAACCCAAGGTAGTAGAACAATGGCCCAGACTCATGAAATCAAGGCCCAGAGCCGCACGGACGAGGGGAAAGGTGCGAGCCGCCGCCTGCGTCATGCGGCGATGGTGCCTGCCGTCGTGTACGGCGCGAACCAGCCGCCGCAGAGCATCCAGATCGAGCACAACACCATCCTGCTCGCCGCCAAGAACGAGTGGTTCTTCTCCTCGATCCTCGACCTGAACGTCGACGGCAAGGTGCAGAAGGTGCTGGTGCGCGACTGGCAGAAGCATCCGTTCAAGCAGCAGATGCTGCACATGGACTTCCTGCGCGTGAACGAGAACGAGGCGATCCGCGTCAACGTGCCGCTGCACTTCCTCAACCAGGAGAAGTCCGCGGCCGGCAAGACCTCCGGCGTGGTGATCTCGCACAACCTGACGGAAGTGGAAGTGTCCTGCCTGCCGGCCAACCTGCCGGAGTTCATCGAGCTCGACCTGGCCGACCTCAAGCCGGGCGAGATCGTGCACCTGTCGCAGGTCAAGCTGCCCAAGGGCGTGAGCCTGCCGGCGCTGCACCTGGGCGCGGACCACGACATCGCCGTGGTCACCGCCAACACGGTGAAGGAAGAGGCCGAGCCGGTCGCCGAAGCGGCCCCCGCTCCCGAGGCCGAAGCCAAGCCCGCCGAAAAGAAGTAAGCCCCAGCCGGGCCTTCCGCAGCGCGGGAGGCCCGGCGATCGGCGCACGGCATGGCTGGTTTGCGACTCATCGTCGGCCTGGGCAATCCCGGCGCCGAATACCTCCGGACCCGGCACAACGCCGGGTTCTGGTTTGTTGACGCCCTCGCATCGGGGCAGGGCGAGCGCTTCGCCTTCGACGGCAAGCTGCACGGCGAGGCCTGCCGCGTGCGTATCGGCGGCGACAGCGTGTGGCTGCTCAAGCCGGCCACCTTCATGAACAAGAGCGGCATCGCGGTCGCCTCCGCGCTGCGCTACTACAAGATCGAGCCGGACGAGTGCCTGGTGGCGCACGACGAGCTGGATCTGCCGGCCGGCACCGTACGGATGAAGTTCGACGGCGGCCACGGCGGCCAGAACGGCCTGCGCGACACCATCGCGCACTTGGGCCACGGCAAGTTCCACCGCCTGCGCATCGGCATCGGCCACCCGGGCCACAAGGACAAGGTCACGCCCTGGGTGCTCGGCAAGCCGTCGGCGCAGGACGAGGATGCGATCCTCGACGGCATCGCCCGCGCGCTCGACGTGCTGCCGCTGGCGGTGGCGGGGCAGTTCGACAAGGCGATGCAGCAACTACATACAGCGGGAACGGGAAACGGGGAACGGGGAACGTAAGGCGTACGGCAAGCGCCGCGTCTTCCGCCCCACCCTGATCTGCACGTTCCCTGTTCCCCGTTCCCTGTTCTCCGGAGTCACCATGGGCATCAAATGCGGCATCGTCGGCCTGCCCAACGTCGGCAAGTCCACCCTGTTCAACGCGCTGACCAAGGCCGGCATCGCCGCCGCCAACTTCCCGTTCTGCACGATCGAGCCGAACGTGGGCGTGGTGCCGGTGCCCGATGAGCGGCTCAACGCGCTCTCCGCCATCGTCAATCCGCAGAAGGTAATCCCGACCGCTGTCGAGTTCGTCGACATCGCCGGCCTGGTCGCCGGCGCGTCGAAGGGCGAGGGCCTGGGCAACAAGTTCCTGGCGCACATCCGCGAGGTCGACGCGATCGCGCACGTGGTGCGCTGCTTCGAGCACAGCGACATCGTGCACGTGGCCGGCAAGGTCGACCCCATCGCCGACATCGAGACGATCGATACCGAGCTGGCGTTGGCCGACCTGGACTCGGTCGAGAAGGCGCTCAACCGCGCCGAGCGCGCGGCCAAGGCCAACGACAAGGAAGCACTGGCGAAGAAGCCGGTGCTGCAGAAGCTCGCCGCCGCGCTGAACGAGGGCAAGTCCGCGCGCAGCGTCGAGCTGGACGAGGAAGAGAAGGCGCTGGTCCGCGACCTGTTCCTGCTCACGCTCAAGCCGCTGATGTACATCGCCAACGTGCGCGAGGACGGCTTCGAGAACAACCCGCACCTGGACGCCGTGCGCGAGCGCGCCGCGACCGAGGGCGCCGAGGTGGTGCCGGTGTGCGCGGCGATCGAGGAAGAGCTGGCGCAACTGGACGACGCCGACCGCGACGAGTTCCTCAAGGACCTGGGGCTGGACGAGCCCGGCCTGAACCGCGTGATCCGCGCCGGCTACAAGCTGCTCAACCTGCAGACCTACTTCACCGCGGGCGTGAAGGAAGTGCGCGCCTGGACGGTGAAGAAGGGCGCCACCGCGCCGCAGGCCGCCGGCGTGATCCATACCGATTTCGAGCGCGGCTTCATCCGCGCCGAGACCGTCGCCTACGACGACTTCATCCAGTACAAGGGCGAGGCCGGCGCCGCCGCGGCCGGCCGCCTGCGCAAGGAAGGCAAGGACTACCTCGTCAAGGACGGCGACGTGCTGCACTTCCTGTTCAACGTGTGAGCCTGCCGAGGCGCGGGGTGGGCTTGAGCCCACCTTCCCGCACGTCGCTGCTGGGCTTAAGCCCGCCCGGCGGTTGCTACAGCGGCGAGCCGCCGAACTTCCAGGTCGCCTGGATGTAGTAGCTGCGGCCCACCGAGTCGAACCACGAGATGTCGTAGTACGGATAGGACGTGTAGGTCGGATCCTTCGGCGGCATCTTGTCGAACAGGTTGTCGACCAGCACCGCCAGCTCGAAGTGGTCGGTGAACTTGTACTGCAGCGAGGCGTTGTAGCGGTAGGTCGCGCCGATCCACGCGGGGTCGCCCGCCTCCTGATCCACCACCTGGTCGTACGACCACGAGTTCGGCAATCGACCCAGCCGCTCGCCGTGCAGCGTCGCCGACCAGCCACCGAGGCTCCAGTTGAGGCTGGCGCTGGTCTTGGTGCGCGGGATGTCGTAGCCGCTGTTGACCGCGAACTCGTCGATCACCGGATCGCCCGGGTACTGCACGAAATCGTGGTGGCGCACCCAGGTGTGGTTGCCGCTCAGGCGAAAGGTGCCGATCGGCGTGGGCAGCCGGTAGTGCAGGGTGAGGTCGGCGCCGTCGGTGGTCTCGCGGGCGACGTTGATCGGGTTGACGTGGATGCCGTAGAGGTCGCCGTTGGGCAGGCGCGTCACGCGGCCGATGGCGTCCTGGCAGGTGGGCGAGTTGACGTCCACGGGCGTGCCGTCAGCCAGCGAGCCGATGCGGCAGCTCGCCTCGTTGCGCAGGATGGTGTCCACCGACAGATCCTGCACCTGGTTGCGCATGCGGATGTCGAACCAGTCCAGCGAGACGTCGAAGTTCTCGGTCGGTGACCACAGCACGCCGGCGGTCCACGAGGTGCTGGTTTCGGGATCCAGCTCGCGGCTGCCGTTGCGCGAACGGATCAGGCCTTCGTCCGAATAGTCGCAGTCGCCGATGTCGAGGTCGGGCTCCTCGGTGCGGCAGCGGTAGTAGTCGGTGCCGGAGGTCTCGTCGTTGCCCTCGCCGGCGAATACGTAGTGCAGGTCGGGCGCGCGGAAGGCGGTGCCGTAGGAGCCGCGCAGCAGCAGCGTGTCGACCGGGCGCCATTCCACGCCCGCGCTCCAGGTCGGCTTGCCCACGCTGCGGCCGGCGAAGCGGTAGTCGTCGTAGCGCGCGGCCAGGCTCAGGTTGAGCGACTCGAGCACCGGCATGCGCAACTCGCCGGCGGTCGCCCAACGGGTACGGCTGCCGCGGCCGTCCGAATCCTTCCAGCTGTAGTAGTAGTACTCCAGCGCCAGCGGATCGGGATTGATCGCGTAGCTCTGCGAGCCGTACTCGACCACTGCGGCCAGGCCCGCCGGGCCGCCGGGAAGATCGAACAGGCTCGCCTGCGTGGTGCTGAAGGACAGCGTGTCGGTGCGCGTGCGCGGATGGTAGGTGGTGTTGGCGGTGACCGCGTCGTACTCGGCGTGCGTCAGCGGCGTGTACAGGCGATTGGGGTCGGCATTGAAAATCGGCAGGCCCGAATCCGCGTCCACGCCCAGCTGCGGCCCGAGGAACAGGTCGTTGGCCGGCCCGGCGATGGTCTGCGGCCAGCTGACGATGGAGTGGTACTGCGAGTGCGACAGCGTCGCCTCGTAATCCCAGTCGGCCGCGAAGGTGCCCTTGAAGCCGGTTGCGAGGCTGAAGGTGTGCTCGACGTTGCTGATCATGCCGCGCCCCAGCCCGCCCATCTCCTCCGGCGTGAACTGGCGCTGCCAGTACTCGATCTGGCCGGTGGCCTGGTTGTAGAAGTAGCCCTCCTCGTTGCCGTCCGGAGCCATGTAGCTCCACTGCTCGACGTCGCGGAACAGCTCGACCTTGTTGTAGCCAAGCTGCAGGTCGGCGAACCATTGCGTGCCGTTGCCGAAGTCGTAGGTGACCGAGCCGTACGCGTTGGCCGCGCGGTCCTTGCTCAGGATGGTGCCGTAGCCGATCGCCTCGTCGCTGCCGCAGTAATAGCCGGGGCCGTAGTCGTCGATGACCGGGTCGTAGTCGCCGTAGCGCGGACGCGCGGCATGGTAGGTGGTGCCGCCGTTGAGGTAGCCGAGGTTGGCGCAGGTGGCGGCGCCGGGGTCGAGGTAGGTGTCGTAGTAGTCGGTGCGCAGGAACACGCGCCGCGCGATCTGCGAGCCCGCGGTGGGGGCGTCCTTGGTCGAATCCTGGATCGAGCGCTGGTAGGCCCACAGCGGCTTCTGGTCGGTCAGCTCCACGCCGAGCACGCCGTGCAGTTTCTCGCCGGAGAAGCCCGTGGACAGGCTGAGCCGGTGCGACTGCGCGCCGCCGCGGGTGGTGTCGCCGTAGCGGTAGTCCAGCGTGGTGCCGTCGGCCTTGTCCTTGAGGATGATGTTGACCACGCCGGCGATGGCGTCGGAGCCGTACACCGCCGAGGCGCTGCCGGTGAGGATCTCGATCCGCTCGATCATCCCGAGCGGAATGTTGGAGATGTCGGTGAAGTTGCTGCGGCCCTTGAACGGCAGCGGGAAGTCGGCGATGCGCCGGCCGTTGACCAGCACCAGCGAGTGGTTCGGACCGAGCCCGCGCAGGTCGACCTGCTGCGCGCCGGGCGAGAAGTCGGCGCCGTTGGCCGATTGCTGGCTCTGCGTTTCGCCGCCGTTCTGGGTGATCGCGCGCAGCACGTCCGGCACGCTGACGAAACCGTCGGCCTTGATGTCCGCGGCGGTGACCACGATCACCGGCGCGGGACCCTCGACCTGCGCGCGGGGAATGCGCGAGCCGGTCACGGTGACGGTTTCGAGCTGGGTCGGCTCGGGCTTTTCGGTCGATTGCGCGGGACGCGGCGGGGGCGTGCGGGCCGCCGGCGACGGCGCCTGCCGAACGATGATGATGGCGCCGGACGGATCGCGCTTCGCCGAAAGACCGGTGCCCTGCAGCAGGCGGTCGAGCGCCTGGTCCGCCGGCATCGCGCCGTGCACGCCGGCGGTACGCAGGCCGCGCAACTGGTCGGCCTGATAGATCAGTTGCGTGCCGGACGTGCGTGCCAGCGTGTCGAGCGCGCCGGCCAGGTCGCCGGCCGGAATGTCGATCCGCCCCGGCTCCTGCGCGTGGATGGCGGCGGCCGGCAGCAGGCAGGCCAGCGTGAAGGCGAGCGCGCTCGACGCCCGGCGGAACCGACGGTTCATGGTCACCCTCCCCGAGGCGCGGATCGCCCCCTTCCAAGCAGGACGAACGGGCGCGGCAAATCCCGCCTCGGCTCAGCGATGGCGCAGCACGATCGCGTCGGCACGGTGTTCCACGCGCACCGGGAAGCCCTGCTGCAGCAGGCGTACGAAGGCTTCGGCGTTGGACCAGCGGAAGTTGCCGCCGATGCGCAGCGCGCCGGTGGCCGCGTCGCCGACGACGATCTTGTGGGCGTTGTAGCGGTTGAACTCGGCCGCCACGCTGGCCAGCGGGGTGTCGTGGAAGACCAGGAAGCCGTTGCGCCAGCTCAGCCGGTCCTCGGCCTGCGCAACCGGGCCGGACTGCACCGTGACGCCGTCGCCGCTGGCCAGCGCCACGCTGCCGGCCGGCAGCAGGGTGACCGGCTGGCGTTGCCCGTCGGCGCCGGCCTGCGCTTCCAGCCGCACCACGCCCTGGGTGACCACCACGCGCAGGTCGGCGCGTTCGCGGCGCACGTCGAAGCGGGTGCCGACGGCGGTCACGCGGCGCTCGCCGGCGACCACGGTGAACGGGCGGCCGGGGTTCTTGGCCACTTCGAAGAAGGCCTCGCCCTGCTGCAGCTCGATGTGGCGTTCGTCGCGGGAATAGGTCACCCGCACGCGGCTGTCGCTGCTCAGGGTGATGCGCGAACCGTCCGCCAGCGGCACCTCGCGCAGGGCGCCGACGGCGGTGGCGTAGCTCGTGCTTTCGACCGCGCTCGGGCGATGCCATGCCGGCCACAGCACGGCGGCCAGCACCAGGCAGGCAGCCACCGCGAGCAGGCCGCGCGACAGGCGGCGCATCGGCGTCCACGCCCTCAACGGCGGTCGGCGCGTGCGAAGCCGCGTATCGGCTTCGTTCGTCCGCGCGAATGGCGTGAACGTCCATTCGCCGCGCGGCGGGGGCGTTGGATCGCCACGCCCGGCGCCGAGCGCGCGCAGGCGGTCGGCGCGCCGCCAGGTCGTCTCCAGGCGAAGGAACGCCACGCGGTGCGCGGTGGCCTCCTGCAGCCATGCATCGAGCGCCGCCTGGTCGTCCGGCGACCAGGCGCCCGCGTCGCGCCTGGCGAGCCAGGCGGCGGCGGTGCGTTCAATCTGCGAGCTGCTGGTCATCGTCCCGTTCCGTTGCCGCGCAGCGGGCGGGCGAGCCCGCACCATCGCGCGTGTTGCGCATGCCGCCGTGGAAGTAGTCGGCGATCAGGCGCATGCCCTTGGCCACCTGCTTCTCCACCGTCTTCTCGCCGATCCCCAGGCGCGCGGCCACTTCCTTCTGCGGCAGTTCCTCGACCCGGCGCAGCCAGACCACCGCGCGGCAGCGGTCGGGCAGGCGGTCGAAGGCGGTCGCCAGGCGCCTGAGTTCCTGCCGCGCGTCGAGCCGGTGTTCCGGGGACAGCTCATCTGTAAGGACGTTCCAGGCGTCCGAATCACCCATCGCCTCGATCGACACCACGCGGCCGCGGCGCAGGCGGTCGGTCATCAGGTGGCGCGCGGTGGTGAACATGAACGACTTGGGGCTGACAGGGCGCGCGCGGGCCGCTGCCTCGTAGACGCGCACGTAGACCTCCTGGCGCAGATCCGGCACCTCGTCGCGGCGCGGCCACAGGCGCGTGAGGTAGCGCATCAGCGCGGCCTCGTGCGCGAGGACCTCGCGGGCGAACCAGGCGTCGAGCGAATCGTCCATGCGGCGGCCTCGCTTGGGAGCGCGGCGGCGGACGCGGCGCGTGGGGGATATCGCACGGCCAATCGTCCCGGTCGTCAAGTGCCCTGGTTGCCTGGAGTCCACGATGCGCGCATGCCGCTGGTGGTGGGTGGTGTTCGCCTGCGGGTTCGCCCTGGCGGGCTGGGCGGCGGCGGCCGACCCGGCGACGCATCGCGGCTACGAGTACTACCGCATCGGCGACACCCAGGCCGCCCGGCCCGGCCAGACTGCGCCCGCGCTGATGCTGATGGGCGGCGGCAGTTGGGTCGATCCGGCGTTCCACTGGTTCGTGGCCCAGGCTGGGCACGGGCACGTCGTGATCCTGCGCGCCTCCGGCGCCGACGAGATGCAGGACGAGCTCTATCGGCGCATCGGCGGCGTGGCCTCGGTGCAGACGCTGGTGTTCCACGATCGCGCGGCCGCCAGCGATCCGGCCGTGCTCGACATCGTGCGGCACGCGGACGGCATCTTCATCGCCGGCGGCGACCAGGCCAACTACGTGTGCTTCTGGAAGGGCACGCCGCTGAACGAGCTGATGGACCGCCACGTGCGCGAGGGCAAGCCGATCGGCGGCACCAGCGCCGGGCTGGCGATCCTCGGCGGTTACGCCTACGGCGCGCTGGACGGCGGCAGCATCGTTTCGCCCGAGGCGACGCACGACCCGCTGGGCAGCGCCGTGACGCTGGTCGATGGATTCCTGCACGTGCCGTGGCTGGCGCAGGTCATCACCGACACGCACTTCGCCGCACGCGGGCGGCTGGGGCGATTGATCGCCTTCGTTGCGCGGCTGCGCCACGAAGGGCATGCGCAGGTGGTCGGACTGGGCGTCGACGAGGCGACCGTGCTGGCGATCGGTGGCGACGGCATCGGGCGGATCTTCACCAGGGACCATGGTTTTGCCTGGCTGGTGCAGCCGGAGGGTACGCCGCAGCGGATCGCGCCGGGACAGCCGCTGGAATACCGTGACGTCCGCCTGACCGGCATCGGTCCGGACAGCCGCATCGACATGCGCGACCTGGGCGTGCAGCGGCCGGCCTTCCAGGTGACGGCCGATGTGCGCGATGGACGCCTCGTAGTGCACGGCGACCTGCCCACAGAAGACCGCTAAGGGTGCGCCCGCACGGTCCCGTTTGCGCTTAAGTGGCGATTAAGCCCGCCGGCCGGAGCATCGTCGCGCAGGGCATCGACTTGCCCGTAAGGAGGTACGCATCATGACCAGGCATTGGCTGGGCAAGCCCGCCCTCACCATCGCCGCCGCGCTGCTCGCGGCCGCCGCGGCGTTGCCGATGGGCGCCTCGGCGCACGGCTGGCACGACCGGGGCTGGCACGGCCGCGGGCATTACGATCGCGGCTACTACGGTGGCGGCTGGCATGGCCACTACTACCGCGACCGCGGCCACTGGAGCGGCGGCCGCTGGATCGCCGGCGCGATCGTCACCGGCGCGGTGATCGGCCTGGTCGACGACGCGCTGAACCCGCCGCCGCGCACGGTGGTCTACGAACGTCCCGTGTACCGCCGTCCGGTGCGGGTGATCTACGAGGAACCGGTGGTAACCCGCCGCGTGGTCGAGACGCGCACGGTTTACGAGGATGCTCCGCCGACCCGCTACGTGGGCTACTACGGCGACGGCGACTGAGCGCGTCGCGCTGCGAAAAAGGCCCGGCCAAGCCGGGCCTTTTTTTTCCTACCGGGCAGGCGGGATGTCAGCGCCGCTGCCGTGGCGCGCGGCATGCTTGCGCATGCGCTCGAAGCTGGCCTCGTCGATCGGTTCCACCGATGAGATCGCGCAGGGCGGCTGGTCGCGCGCGGCGACCGTTTCACCCAGGTCGCCGCAGATGCGGTTGCCGCCGGCGGCCTTGCCCGATTCGCTGGCGTGCAGCAGGAAGCCCGGCACGCCGATCCCCAGGCGCGGGCAGTCGGCCTTCAGGTGCACCGCGTAGCGATAGGGACCGGTGCGCACCAGTGCGGTGCGCTTGTCCACGATGTGCCACTCGTTGATCTTGTCGGTCTGGATGCATTGCGCATAGGGCAACGGCTTGTGCGTCGGCACGTCGGCGGCGAATGCCGTAGCACAGCCACAGGTGGCGAACAGCAACAGGGAAGGCAGGCGTTTCATGGACATCACCTCGCTGGGGAAGGCGCACGGTGGGCCGCGCGGCGCCAGCATCGCGCGCCGGCCGGCGCGGCGCCAGTGGAACGTTGTCAGCGAACTGCCATCGGCAGATCACAAGTATTGAACGGACGCTGCGCCAAGCTTGGGCGATGCCAACGGTTCGATCCGTCCCCTGGTACAGCGCCGCTGCCGGCGCGCACGCGAGCCTCGCGTCCGACACCCGAAGGAGCGTGCCATGACGCAACTGAGTCCGTTCGCCGGCCATGCCCTTGCGGAGCGCTATCGGCGCATCCGCCAGCAGAGCCTCCAGCTGTGTGCAGGCCTCACCGCCGAGGACATGATGGTGCAGTCGATGCCCGACGCCAGCCCGGCGAAATGGCACCTGGCGCACACCACCTGGTTCTTCGAACAGTTCGTGCTTGGGCACGATCCGCACTATCGCCCGCGTGACCCGGCGTGGCATTACCTGTTCAACTCCTACTACCAGAGCGTCGGTCCGATGCATGCGCGGCCGCAGCGCGGGCTGCTCTCTCGCCCGGCGCTCGACGAGGTGCTCGGCTGGCGCCGGCATGTCGACGAGGCCGTCAGTGAGCGCCTGCTGCGCGACGACCACGGCGCGCTCGCCGCGCTCGTCGAGCTGGGGCTGCAGCACGAACAGCAGCACCAGGAACTGTTGCTGACCGACATCCAGCATGCCTTCTGGAGCAACCCGCTGTTGCCGGCGTACCTGCACGAGCCGGCACCGGACGCCGCGTCCGGCGCACCGCCGCTGCAGTTCATGCCGGGACGCGAGGGCGTGGCGGACATTGGCCACGCCGGCGAGGGCTTCGCCTTCGACAACGAGACGCCCCGCCATCGCACGTGGCTGTCGCCGCACGCGCTGGCCAACCGCCTGGTGACCAACGAGGAGTACGCCGCCTTCGTCCACGACGGCGGTTACCGCGAACCGTCGCTGTGGCTGTCCGACGGCTGGGCCACGGTGCAGCGCGAAGGCTGGCAGCGGCCGCTGTACTGGCAGCCGGACCTGGCCAGCGCGTTCTCGCTCGTCGGCGTGCGCGCGCTCGATCCGGCTGCACCGGTCTGCCACGTCAGCTACTACGAGGCCGACGCCTTCGCGCGCTGGGCCGGCGCGCGCCTGCCCACCGAAACCGAATGGGAGACCGCGGCCGCCGTGCTGCCGATCGAGGGCAACCTGCTCGACGGCACGCCTCGGCTGCCGCAGGCGGCGCACGGCGCCGGCCTGGCCCAGATGTACGGCGACGCGTGGGAATGGACCGCCTCGCCCTACGTGGCGTATCCAGGCTTCCGGCCCTTGCCCGGCTCGCTGGGCGAGTACAACGGCAAGTTCATGTGCGGCCAGTGGGTGTTGCGCGGCGGTTCCTGCGCCACGCCGCAGGGCCACGTGCGCGCCAGCTATCGCAACTTCTTCCCCCCGCAGGCGCGCTGGCAGTTCGCCGGGCTGCGCCTGGCCAAGGACCGTTAGGACTTCCAAGGAGCCCCACTCCATGAATATCCGTGCCCTGGACCTGCACGACGATGGTCGTACCCCGCCCGCCACCGGTTTGCTGGAGATCGTCCGCCGCGGCTTGCGCGCGCAGCCCAAACGCCTGCCTTCGTGGCTGTTCTACGACGCGCCGGGTTCGGCGTTGTTCGAGCGCATCTGCGAGCAGCCCGAGTACTACCTGACGCGCTGCGAGACCGCGCTGATGCAGGCGCACGCCGCCGGCATCGCCGATACGCTGGGCGTGGACGTGCGCCTGGTCGAATACGGCAGCGGCAATGCGGCCAAGACGCGCCTGCTGCTCGAGCACATGGCCGCGCCGGTGAGCTACGTGCCGGTGGAGATCTCGCCCGAGCCGCTGCAGCAGAGCGTCCGGCGCCTGGGCGAACGCTTCCCCCAGCTGGCCGTGCAGCCGTTGTGCGCCGACTTCACCCGCGCGCTGCGCCTGCCGATCCCGTCGCGCGCGCCGCGGCGCACGGTTCTCTATTTCCCGGGCTCGACCATCGGCAACTTCGACACGCGCGATGCGGTGGCGCTGCTGCGCAAGATGCGCGGGGAGATGGGTGACAACGGCGGGATCCTGATCGGCGCCGACCTGAAGAAGGACCCTGCGCTGATCGAGGCGGCCTACAACGATGCGGCCGGCGTCACCGCCGAGTTCACCCTCAACATGCTGGCGCGCCTCAACCGCGAGCTGGGATGCGATTTCGACCTTGCCGGCTTCCGCCACCGCGCGCACTACAACGCGCTGGCCGGCCGCATCGAGACCAGCCTGGTCAGCCAGCGCGCACAAAAGGTGCGCCTGGGCCGTGGCACGGTCGTCTTCGGCGACGGCGAGGCGATCCGCGTGGAGATCAGCTGCAAGTACTCGCTGGAGGACTTCGCCGCACTCGCGGGCAAGGCCGGGCTGGAGGTATTGCGCGTGTGGCTCGACCCCGAGCGCATGTTCAGCGTGCAGTATCTCGTTCGCGCCGGCTCGGTCGCACGCTGAGGGCGCGGCAGGCGTTTGGTGGGCCCGGCTCACCATGGCGACATGGAGGAGGCGGTGGGCCGAAGCCCACCGTGCGGCGGCCGGGTAGAATCCAGCCCCCGCCCGTGCGTCCCGATTCGATGGCTTCTATCGCCGCTTCCGCTCCCGCGCTTCAGCTGGACGCGCTGTTCCTGCCTCTGGCCACCGGCGAGCTGCGGTGGCCCGACGATGCCCGCGTGCTTTTCCTGCGCGCCCGCGACGGTGCGCCGCTGCGTGCGTTCGCCCGCGCGGGCTGGCTGTGCCAGCAGGGTTTCAAGCCGTTCGCGGACGAACTCGAGCGCGCGGACTGCGAAGTCGGCGAGCCGGCGCAGGACGAACGTTTTGCGCTCGTCCTTCTGCTGCCGCCACGCCAGCGCGACGAGGCCCGTGCGCTGTTCGCGCGCGCGGCTCGCCACCTGCGACCCGGCGGCATCGTGCTGGTGGCCGTGCCCAATGCCGAAGGCGCCCGATCGGCCGAGGCCGACCTTGCGCGGCTGCTGGGTCCCGTGCGCAGCCTCTCGAAGCACAAGTGCCGTGTGTTCTGGGCGACCGCCGGTGATGCGACGGACGGCGCGCTGCTGGCCGAATGGGAAGCGTTGGAGGCTCCGCGGCGGATTGCCGGCGGTTACCTCAGCCGCCCTGGCCTGTTCGCCTGGGACCGGGTCGATGCCGCCTCGGGCCTGCTCGCCGCGCATCTGCCGGATGACCTGCGCGGCCGCGTGGCCGATCTCGGTGCCGGCTACGGCTACCTGGCGGCGCAGGTGGTTGCGCGCTGTCCCGCAATCACCTCGATCGACCTGTACGAGGCCGAGGCGCGCGCGCTGGAGCCGGCGCGGATCAACCTGGCCGAAGCCGTCGACGCGAGCGGGCGACCGGTTGCGGTGAACGTGCACTGGCACGACGTGACCCGCGGCCTGCCGCAGCGCTACGACGCCATCGTGAGCAACCCGCCATTCCACCAGGGCCGGGCGGACCTGCCCGAACTCGGTCGCGCTTTCATCGAAACCGCCGCCGATGCGCTGCTGGCGGGCGGGCGCCTGTGGCTGGTCGCCAACCGGCACCTACCGTACGAGGCCACGCTGGCCTCGCGCTTCGCGCAGGTGCGCACAGTCGCGTTGCAGGACGGCTTCAAGGTGATCGAGGCGGTGCGCGCATGAAGCTGGTACGCCTGATCGCCAACCTCGGCTACGGCAGCCGCAAGGAGGTCATGCAGTTGTTCCGCGAGGGGCGCATCACCGACGCGGCAGGGGAGGTGCTCTACACGGACGACAAGGTCGCGCACGAGGACGTCCGCATCGATGGCGAGCCGCTCGACCCGCCCACCGGCCTGGTCCTGCTGATGCACAAGCCGACCGGCTACACCTGCTCGCGCAAGGACGCCGGGCGTCTCGTGTACGACCTGCTGCCGCCGCGCTGGCGCCGGCGCGACCCGGCGCTTTCCACCGTCGGCCGGCTCGATCGCGACACCTCCGGCCTGTTGCTGCTGACCGACGACGGCGCACTGCTGCACCGGATCATTTCGCCGAAGGCCAGCGTGGCCAAGGTGTACGAAGCCACGCTCGCCCGCGACCTGGGAGGCGGCGAAGGCGAGCTGTTCGCCAGCGGCACGCTGATGCTGGAATCGGAGACCACGCCGCTGGCGCCCGCGCAACTGGAGGTGCTTGCGCCGCGTCGTGCGCGGCTGACGGTCACTGAAGGGCGCTACCACCAGGTGCGGCGCATGTTCGCGGCGACCGGGAACCACGTCGATGCGCTTGAGCGCGTGGCCATCGGGCAACTGGCGCTCGATGGGCTGGCGCCTGGCGAGTGGCGTGCGCTCGATGCCGCCGGAGTCGCCAAGGCCTTCGAACCGACGGTGCCCGGCGGGCGCTAGAGCAACTTCACCGGCGTTGGCAACGGGCGTTGGTACCACTTGCGCCGCTCGTCGCGGCAGCCGGGACTGCCCATCGCGTACTTGCGGCAGATCGCCGGGCGCTCTGCGTAGATCGTGCAGCGGTAGGTGTCCGGATCGAGCGCGGCGCACCAGCCGTCCTCGCCCTTGGCGAGGACCGCGAGTCCATGGTCGTCATGCGCCACCAGCCAGTCGGGCACGTGGTCTTCGGGCATCAGCACCACGGTCAGCCGGCAGCAGACGGCGTCGCAGTCGGTGCATTGCACGGAAGGATCGATGCTCTCGGCGTACTCGCCGGTTTCGGGAAAGTTGTCCACGCGCCAGTATGGCGCCTGCCGCCAAGCCGCGTGCTAAAGGTTCGTGTTCGCTTCATCCCGTCGCCGGGCGGACGCCGTAGGGTAGGCGAGGCGCATGGACATCCCATGGCGGAAGGGCGTGCGATCATCCGCGCATGTCTTTCGAGTTCGACAATGCCTTCCTGCGCGAGCTGCCCGGCGACAGCGAGAGCGGATCGCGACTGCGCCAGGTGGAAGGCGCCTACTGGTCGAGCGTCGAGCCGACGCCGGTCGCCGCGCCGCGGGTGGTTGCCTGGTCGGCCGAGATGGCCCAGACGCTTGGCCTTGGCGAGGCGGACCTGCACAGCGAGCGCTTCGCCCGCGTCTTCGGCGGCAATGCGTTGCTGGACGGCATGCAGCCATGGGCAAGCAACTACGGCGGCCACCAGTTCGGCGTCTGGGCCGGCCAGTTGGGCGACGGTCGCGCGATCTCGCTGGGCGAGGCGCTGGACGCGCGCGGACAGCGCTGGGAGCTGCAGCTGAAGGGCGCCGGCCCCACGCCGTATTCGCGTGGTGCGGATGGCCGTGCGGTGTTGCGTTCGTCCATCCGCGAGTTCCTGTGCAGCGAGGCGATGCATCACCTGGGCATCCCCACCACGCGCGCGCTGTGCCTGGTCGAGACGGGCGAGGCGGTGGTGCGCGACATGTTCTACGACGGCCATCCACGCGAGGAGCCCGGTGCGATCGTCTGCCGCGTCTCGCCCTCGTTCATCCGCTTCGGCCATTTCGAACTGCCCTATGCGCGCAATGACGTGGCCCTGCTGCGCCAATTGGCGGACTTCACGATCCGCCGCGACTTCCCGCAGCTGCGCGGGCAGGGCGAGACGCTCTACGCCGACTGGTTCGGCGAGATCTGCGAACGCACCGCCCGGCTGCTCGCGCACTGGATGCGCGTGGGCTTCGTGCACGGCGTGATGAACACCGACAACATGTCCATCCTCGGCTTGACGATCGACTACGGTCCCTACGGCTGGATCGACGACTACGATCCGGACTGGACGCCCAACACCACCGATGCGACGCGCAAGCGCTACCGCTTCGGCCAGCAGCCGAACGTGGCGTGGTGGAACCTTACCCGGCTGGCCAGCGCGCTATCGCCGCTGTTCGCCGACATCGCGCCGCTGCAGGCGGGACTCGACCGCTACGTGGCCGCATGGGAGGCGGCCGATCGCGCCAACGTCGCGGCCAAGCTGGGCCTGACCCGGGCCAGCGACGAGGACCTGGCCCTGCGCGACGGCCTGCACGCGTGGATGCGCGCAGCGCAAGCGGACATGACCCTCGCCTGGCGCGCGCTGGCCGATTTCCGGCCGGACGCGCCATCGCCCGACCTGCTGGCGGGCGTGTGCTACGACGAGAACAGCCGCCTTGCCGCCGAGCCGGCCTTGCGCGACTGGCTCGAACGCTACGCCGCGCGCCTGCGCGAGGACCCGCTGCCGGACGCACAGCGGCGCGACCGCGTGCGTGCGTCCAATCCGCGATACGTGCTGCGCAACTACCTGGCGCAGGAAGCGATCGACCGCGCGGAGCAGGGTGACTACGCGCTGGTGCACGAACTGCTGGAAGTCATGCGCCATCCGTACGACGAGCAACCGGGACGCGAGCGCTTCGCACACAAGCGCCCGGACTGGGCGAAGCAGCGTGCCGGCTGTTCGATGCTTTCCTGCAGCTCCTGAGGAACGCACGCGCAGGGCTGCTTCATGGCACATCGCGCACCTGCGATGTTTCGTTCCGTCCCGAAACCACGGCGCGCCAGGTCGCTCAGCATGGGCTCCCCCTTCCTCAGGACGCGCCCCATGTCCGCAATCCTGCTCGCCGGCCTGCTCTCCGCGGCGGCCGTGCACACCGCCTATCTTCCCTTGCCGCAGGCGCCCGGACAGCAGGTGGCGCTGCATTGCATCGCACCCGCGCAGGCGACCGGCCGCAGCGTGCTGTTCATCCATGGTGCGAGTTTTCCGACGATGCTCGCCGCCGGCTTCGAGTTCGCGCCGGGCGACTCCTGGATGGCCTTCATGGCGCGCCGCGGCTACCTCGCCTGCGGCCTGGACTTCATCGGGTTCGGCGCTTCCAGCCGGCCGCCGGCCATGGAAGCTGACGAGGCGGGCACGCCGGTCGACCGTGCCGCGGAGGCGGCGGCGCAGATCGCGCTGGCGGTCGACTACCTGCGCGGCACCCGCGGCATGGCCAAGGTGCATCTGGTGGCTCATTCATGGGGCACGATTCCGGCGGCGGCCTTCGCCGCCTCGCATCCGCACGCGCTTGCCTCGCTCACCCTGTTCGGGCCGGTGACACCCGTGGCTCACCCGGATGGCGAGCCGGTGCGCAGCGCGTGGTGGGGCATCACCGCGCAGGCGCGCTACCGGCAACTGCGCTTCCTGGACGTGCTGCCGCGGGGCATGGTGCTGCTGGAGCCGGCGGTGGATGCCGTCTGGGCCGCGCGGTTCGAGGCGTCGGCGCCGCATGTCGCCGGTGACCCGCGCGGCCAGTTGCGGATCCCGGCGGGCCCAGTGGCGGACATCGGCGAAGCGCAGGCCGGCCGTTATCCCTATGCCGCAGGCGACGTCCGCGTGCCGGTGTTCGTGGTGTACGGCGACCACGACACGGTGGTCGGCGATGCGTCGGCGGCGGGGTTCCTAGCGCGCTTCGATGCCAGTCCCCTGCGCTGGCGGCTGCGCATCGACCACGGCACGCACGTGATGCACCTGGAACGCGCGCGCCGCTCGCTGTACGAAAGCGTGGATGCCTTCATCCATGCGGCGGAGGCGTTCCGATGATCGCCGTCATCTTCGAGGTCGTGCTGAAGGAAGGGCACGATGGCCGCTATCTGGAACTGGCTGCACAGCTGCGGCCGTGGCTGGAAACGATCGACGGCTTCATTTCCATCGAGCGCTTCCGCAGCCTGGCCGAACCGGACAAGCTGCTATCGCTGTCGTTCTGGCGCGACGAGGAAGCGGTGGCCCGGTGGCGACAACTGGAAGTGCATCGCGCCGCGCAGCGCGAAGGACGCGCGGACGTGTTCGCCGACTACCGGCTGCGCGTGGCGACGGTCCTGCGCGACTACGGCATGCGCGAACGGGGAGAAGCGCCTGCGGACAGCCGACGCGTCCACGGCGGGGCGGTCTAGCGCAGCGCGCCGTCGACGAACTGGCGCAGTTGCGCGGCACCGAGCGCGCCCGCCTGCCGCGCCAGCTCGCGGCCATCCTTGAGCAGGACCAGCGTCGGGATGCTGCGGATGCCGAAGCGTTGCGCCAGTTGCGGCTGCGCGTCGGTATCCACCTTGACCAGGCGCAGGCGCGGCTCGAACTGGCGGGCCGCCTCGGCGAACACCGGTGCGAAGCCGCGGCAGGGGCCGCACCAGGTCGCCCAGAAGTCGATCAGCACCGGCAGGTCGCCGCGCCCGGCCACGGCGTCGAAGTTGGCCGTGGTCAGCTCGATTGGCCGGCCTTCGAACAGCGCCTGCTTGCAACGACCGCACACCGGATGCTCGGCCAGGCGTTCGGCCGGTACGCGGTTGAGCGCGCCGCAATGCGCGCAGGGAATGTTCAATGGCGTGGACATGAGGTGCTCCCGTAGGACCTTTCCGCCATATGGCGGCCGGCATCGCGTGCCGCAAGCGGCCGCGGCGGCCGCGGCGGCAGGAGCGATCATGCGCCGGAGGTGATCGTGCATCGAAAAGCCGCTGCGATCGGCGGTTTCGCCGTCGCAAACTGTTGACACATCCGGGGTCGCTCGCGAAAATAGCCGTTCTTTGTTGGAGGGATACCCAAGCGGCCAACGGGGGCAGACTGTAAATCTGCTGGCTTACGCCTTCGGTGGTTCGAATCCACCTCCCTCCACCATCAAGACGAGTTCCGCGCAGGGTATTGCCAGGCGGGAGTAGTTCAATGGTAGAACCTCAGCCTTCCAAGCTGATGGTGCGGGTTCGATTCCCGTCTCCCGCTCCATTGATCTCGTCGCAGGATTTTGAGGGTTCGGCCGGATGCCGGGCTATTCGCCACCAGGATGGATGGCTGCAAGAACTTCGCTCATGTAGCTCAGTCGGTAGAGCACTTCCTTGGTAAGGAAGAGGTCACAGGTTCGATTCCTGTCATGAGCACCATCTCACGCGGCTGCCGCCGGTCGCTCCGGGCCTACGGCAGGTTTTCTTTTTTTCATTGACTCCATCGGGGTTTAGCGCGCATGGCAAAGGGTAAATTCGAACGCACCAAGCCGCACGTGAACGTGGGCACGATCGGCCACGTGGACCACGGCAAGACGACGCTGACGGCGGCGCTGACCAAGGTGGGCGCCGAGCGTTTCGGTGGC